>DASSFT010000342.1:0-10035 GCA_035694045.1 Chitinophagaceae bacterium | reverse complement strand
AGGATTATAGCATTATTGCTCAAAGTTAATTTCCTCTCAGGGCAATCTTCCAGCTTGGCTATAGTCGTCGCTGCCGTCGCACAACCATTGGTATTGGTGTATGTATAAGTGAGCGTATATGTACCCGGCGCCGTAGTAGCTGGAACAAAGCTGCTTCCAGACACACCGGTACCTGACCAGATGCCTCCCACAGGTGTCGCCTCCAATGCGATCACAGGATCACTGGTACAGATCCTCGAAGGAAGACTGGTAACATTTACCGGAACTTGTGTACTTACCGATAATGTGGCAGCATTGGAAGTCCTGGAGCCGCAGGTACCCGTTACAACAGCCTGGAATTTGTTACCATTCATCGCGTTCGTTGCCGCAATTGTTAGCATAGCCGAGGTTTGACCAGGTATATCATTATAAGTAACACCGTTGTCTGTGCTCACCTGCCATTTGTAAGTTAGTGTGCCTGAGCCGGAGGCTGCTACAGAGAAATTGGCATTCGTTCCTCCGCAAACAGCTGCGTCACCAGGATGGACTGTTATCGTTACGAGGCGGTTAACTGTCAACGTCACAACATTCGAAGTGGCCGTAGTCGCTCCATTGGTGGCAACTGAACGATATTTATAACCATTCATCGTCGCGGTAGCTGTAAATGTCAACGTTGTGGATGTTTCGCCTGGCATATCATTAAATGTACCACCCCCATCTATACTTACCTGCCATTGATACGTCGGAGACGGGTTACCGGTAGCCACTGCCGTGAAGCTTACACTATTGTTTTCACATACCGTCGCATTATTGGGCTGAGTAGTGAAAGTAACGGGCGCAGTCGCAGTTCCCTTGACGAATACAGGGTTAACGGTATTGTCGACAATCGTCCCTGTAGAATTATACAAACCGGCCTTTACGATACCACCACAACCGTTGATGTGCAGGATATCATCGATAAACCATCCCTCGTACGTTGAGTTGCTGGCATTGGTCGCATTGGTTTGCATGTGGAAACGTACCCTTACAGATTGACCGCTGAAGGATGAAAGGTTGACAATGGTAGTTATGAACTGGTTGCTACCCTGGCCATAGCTTACGCCGCTGAAAATGCGCTGGCTGCTGCCCCAGGGTGAACCGATGATCGTTGTGGTATTATACCCGTTTTGCACAATATACGGACCAGCATCTATCCAATTGGCACCATTGTCAGTTGTAATTTCTATCCTGCCTCCGTCTACGGCGTTCTCCAATACAAAATAATGCTTGATGGAAAGAACCGATAGGCTACCTGCTGTAAATGCATTGGAAGTAAGCGTGAAATCGGAAGAAGCAGCCGGGTTGGCAGCAAACCATGAATTGGTTGGGCTACTGGACCGGGTATTGGTGGGGATCCACTGTGTTGAACCCACTGCTGTTGCCGATGTCAATCCGCCGATAGTAGTTCCATCGCGGTTATCATTAATAGATGTATCAACCACGCATCCCGCTGTTGGTTGCAGGGTGATAGAGAAATTCTTTGTTTCAAGCGTAGTGGTAAAATTGACGGGGGAGAAAGTAACAATATTCCCATTCAATGTACCGCCCGTACTGCTTACATAACTAAATCCTGACGGGATGGTATCTCTTATTACATAGTTGTTCGCCGGGGCCAGGCATCCGCATGAGGCAGAAAGATTGATCGTCACCTGTGCACTTTGGTCAACTACGACGGGCGTAGTTGTTTTGGCAAGTGTCACTGAAGAAGGAACATCAAAAGCAGCCACCTGGTCGGTTGCGCTATTCGAATTTCCCTGCACGGCGCTATATCCCATGCCTCTCCGGGCAAACGCATTCCAGATTGCACATTTATGCCTGTAGTTATATAAAATGGAGTCGGCCGCCAGTATCGCGTTTCTTGCATCAAGGAATCCCGGGCGGCATGTTTGCAACCTTAATCCCTCCATCACTAATTTCAGCGCGATGGCATTGCCACCATTACTGGAAGCATTATAAATATTGGGTTCGATCATTCCTTCCTGCTGGATGATATTCCAGGTCATATCCCACAATGCGGAAGCCCATACTTCTCCTATATAATGCGATTCGGGATTCGATGCGACATCAGTGTATGTATGTGGATCCACTGCCATGTTGTAGCTGTAAGGAAAATCCCGGAGACCAGTTCCACTTGGATTTTGTCCGAGTACATAGGTAGCCATACTGCGTGACAGGTTTCCATCCGTCAGTTGTGCCGTTGACCAGTTGGTTACCATCATCAGGGCAAAATAATCACTCCATCCTTCGCCGCCCTGTTCTGCATTTTGCAAACAGCTTGCATTGGTACGGCCACCGGTAAGGCGATTTGAAATACCATGACCAAATTCATGGCAAACTACGCCAGCATCCAGGTCACCATCACGGTTGACACCTGCTGTCAGGGTAACTGTTACGTTGTTGTTGATCTGTGCTGTGATGGTGTTGCCATCTTCCTGCGAGATCATGACGGCAGGGATCGTGATGGTATTATCAGTCCCTCCCATGATAATAGGATCGCCGGGTACATTATTGAGCATGACCACTGCGATAGCCCCGGCATTCTGCGCATTCTTTACCTTATCTGTAAAATTGCAGTTTCCTCTTACGATAACAGCGATCTTGCCTACAATAGAATTAGCAGGAAGAACGCAGGCTTCATGAGTAGTGCCGGCGGCATTATCATTATAATATACAAGCGTGCCGCTTACCGGACCTATGTTGATCAGTTTGTTGGCGGTGCTGAACCCACTTTCAACAGTGACATAATCCCCTGCAATAATCGTGGGAGTATTTACAGTCAGGCTGGGTACCCGTGAAAACAGGTACATCTGCATACGGCCACTGCTTCCATCGCCAGGAGTAGCAAAATTGGCATTGTTGGTCCCGGATGCATCCTGCGCTTCCGCTCTTACAAAATCATTACCTGATCCGCCGCGCCCGAGATTATCGGCCTGGAAATTTCCTGAAACCTCATTAAACCCGTACTGGTACATCACATCATGCATCAGGTTATTCCAGTAAAACAAATTGTCCAGCGCGAATTTCCTGTTTTGTACTGTGGATGGCTCGTTTGTAAATACCGGGGGATTATTAAAAGTCAGGGAAGGTATAGCGGTTGATGAAGTATCCGGGTAGTTGGTGCTGCTGGCACTATTCGAGTTATTAAGATCGAGATAAGCAAATACATTATTACCACGGGTAACATCATAGTCGGTAACTCCATCATAATGCCAACCATGCGTAATCGCGTTATTGCCGGCTCCTGCTTTCAACCAGGGCTGATTATCTACGCCTATTGTTCCGCTTGCCGGGCTTTCACCTGGAAAACGCACAACATAATAACCGGCGTTGGTCACACTGGTAGGAAGAAGACCTTTAAATGTCCTGCTGTCCCCCGGTGCCTTGGGCAGCCTGCTCAAAAGATTTTTAGGGCGATTATTCGTGAAGTTGGATATGTTTTCATGAACAGTCCAGTTGTCTTTTTCTATAAAAGAACCATTCATGGCATCGATACGCACATTCCACCAATCCGGTGAACCAGCTACATCGATATTTACATTCCATGCCAGTTTTACTGTTTTCAGATCATCATCGGTCACCCAGAATAACTCGGCGGTTATGTTTTGCTTTGCTATGGCCGCAGGCGATAAAACGATTTTTTTATCTGTGCTGAATTTATTGTCTACAACCTGTAAGTTAACCGGCCTGGCTAATTGTAAATGTTCTGCAGAACGCATCACTGCCTGGTCGGCAGCAAGAGATGGAGCGGGTTGACCAGCTTTGGCTGCAATATCGTTTACAAATTTGCCTGACGAATAGAGCAATTGATTGTTCCGAAAAACAGCAGTAATAATCGTATTGTAAACTTTGATACCATTCCAGGTCTGTTGGATATAGGAATAAAGTATTCCTGTGCCTGGATCGGTAAAATAGCTGTTTATAACGGCGTTATCGGCGTCTGTTGAGCTAATGTGTAATTGTGTTGTGTGTGTTTTGACAAGGTCCTGGACTGTTTTTTCAGTGACATCCTGTGCCTGTACCTCAGAGACAAAAAAAAGGGCCAAAAAAACTATGGCCGCTGAATAGAACTTCCCCATGCATAATAGTTTGGGCGGTGAAAATAAGCCAAAATCAGAGTTTGGATGGCATGCCCGTAAATATTCTTTATTGAAAATCATTTTATAATTATTTTATAATTTTTCATAGAGATAATATGAAAAATATTTCTACTTTATTACCACTAAAAACGAAGGCTAAAGTATGAGGGTTGCCATGACCGCAAAATGATCGGAAGCAAACCTTCCCCACCAGATTTGAGAAATGGTGGCGTGTTTTATCACTTTCCATTTTCCTTTCAGAAAAATATAGTCGATGGGATCATCGTCTCTTTCTTTGGATTGAAAACCATTAAAAGTACCGGCGGGTCCGTAGTGGGGAGTTTGAGATATCTCTTTCGAATCGATTAAATGAAGGGGATTTGTTTTGTCTGTAATGATAATAATAGGTTCATCGGAAGGTCTTGCATTAAAATCACCGGTAAATACCACGGGTGTATTGCCGGCAATTTCCTTTACCCGGTTCAAAACGATCTTCGCGCTTTCCCTCCTGGCTACCTGGCCGATATGATCAAAATGTGTATTGAATGCATAGAACAGCTTTTTTGTTTTCCTGTCCCTGAACCTGGCCCATGTTACCATCCTGGTGATGGCAGCATCCCAGCTGTTGCTTCCCGGGACGCCGGGCGTTTCCGATAGCCAGAACATTTTTGTTTCCAGCAACTGCAGCCTCGTTGTATCATAAAATATGGCAGAATATTCACCCTTTTCTTTTCCATCATCACGGCCTCCGCCAACGGACCTGTAGCGGGGCAATCTTTGCTGCAGGTCGGTCATTTGCTCATGGAGAGCTTCCTGTACACCCAGGAGATGGACCTGGTGAAAAAGAATCTGCGATGCCACCTTATCTTTCCGGTAAGTCCATGCGTTCAAACTATCCGACGTGGTATTGTACCGAATATTAAAGGTCATTACATTCAGGTCTTGCGCTGAAACAATCAACGAACAAAAACTGACCAACAAGCAAAAAAGATTTTTTTTCATCAGCGAGAATTTTAATTGACCGCGATCATTTTGCCACCCTGAACCCCTGGTTGCTGAATGAGGCGTGGATATTAACGCGGCCAATATCGTATGAATTGAAAAAATTGCAGGCATTCCGGCTGCACCACCAGGAACCGCCCCTGGCATGAGCAATGGTGTTGCTCTCCTTCTCCTTTAATTTACCCGTACAAAATTCAAATACATTGCCGTACATATCGTATAGACCCCAGGGATTGGGTTTAAAACTACCTACCGGCGAAGTATACATATAACCGTCGGAACTATCGGCGGCCAGGTGGTTCCTTCCTTTCCAGATGTTTGCATACTCTGAAATCCTGCTTCCGCTTTTCCCAAAGAAATAGTCGCTGGCGGAACCTGCGCGGCTTGCAATCTCCCATTCTTCCAGTGTTGGCAGGCGAACGCCAGCCCATTTACAAAAGGCCAGTATATCGGTATAACTGATACAGGTTACCGGGTGTTCCATTTTATTTTCAATACCGCCGCGACTGACTCCATTGGGATACCGCCAATAAGCCGTAGAATCTTCTATCCATTCAAACTCCTTTAAGCCCGGTTGAAAGACCATGGCATTGTGCATTTTTTCGGCGTCGGTTGTATATCCCGTAGCCTTCACAAATTCTTCGAACTGCCGGTTGGTTGTTTCTGTCCTTGCAATAGAATAACTGCTGACTTTCACTTTCCGAAGCGGGTTGAGCAGCTGATCTTTTTTACCTACATTATAGGTCCCTGCGTGGATCAAAACAAAAACGCTGTCTGCCTGCTGCGCTCTCGCGTAGCTATGACAATAAAAGATGAGTGAGATAGAAAAAACAAAAAGTTTATTTTTTATCTGCATTGTAGAAATCAGTCACTCTTTTAATGATCAGGTCCTCGTTGCCTTTGCTGTAGTTCAGGTAATTCTTATAGCTTGTTTCTTCGGCATACAGTTTTTTATATGAACCGGAAAGCAGGAAGGGCTCATATTCATTGTCCTTCATCAGGTGCATCAAAACAGTCAGCAGGTCCAGGTCTTTGGTTTTACCGGCGCGGTAGGTGGTAATTATATCGGGTATCATTTCCCTGGCATTGATCTCCAGCATGGCCTGTTTGAAATTAATGCCTGCCCGTTTCGTTCTTTTCATACTTTCTCTCATGAATGCTATCACCGAGTCGCGGTTGCCACTGAGAAATTTTGTTTGTCTTTCACTCCAGGCATATTCACCAAAAGCGTCGGGCAGGTAAGCATAAATCTTTTTGTTTTCATCAGACTCAGGAGGCTCTGCATCGCAGTTCTGGCTATAGGATTCTGCATGGATCATGTTGTAGGTAAACTTTTCCCGGAGGGAAAGCGCACTATAATCCTTCTGGCTTAAAGCTTTGTTATCGTCCCTCGTTGTGATATTTTTAATCAGCGCCTGGATTTTGGTAAGCCCATAAGGAGGCACGGTCATTTTGACCCTTAATGCATGATAAGCCTGGTCTTCATCAACCTTTCTTTTTCCGGCGCGTTGGGCAATAAGCGAAAGGGAACAAAAAACAAATAAGAGAGATAGGGTAAATTTCATAGCAGGCTTTTGTTTTAAAGATAGAGCAAATTGAAGATAGATGCTGGAAGCTGGATACTGGATACTGGATGCTAGATGCTGGATACTGGATGCCGAACTACAGGCATATGACTCCGGCTAATACCCGACGTCTCACCACTCACCACTCATCTCTCACCTCTCACGACTCATGACTATCGACTATCGACTCATCACACTACCACATTCACCATCTTCCCTTCCTTATAAATTATTTTCTTTGGCGATTTTCCTTCCAGCCATTTTTGCACCACGGCGTTTGCCAACACTATCCTTTCAACTTCCGACTCGGGAATTCCCAGGGCCATATCAATCGTAGTACGCATCTTCCCATTGATTGAAACGGGGTACTCTTTGCTGCTTTCAACCAGGTATTTTGCTTCGAGCCTGGGAAAGGCTGCATCTAAAATTGTCCCGCTGTTACCCAACTGGTGCCACAATTCTTCTGTTATGTGTGGAGCATAGGGAGCCAACAAGATCAGCAAAGGCTCGAGTATCTCCTTTTTGTGACATTTCAGATCAGTGAGTTCATTCACGGCAATCATAAAAGCGCTGACGCCGGTGTTGAAGCTGAACCGCTCGGTATCTTCTTCGATCTTTTTAATGAGGCGATGCAATACTTTTAGTTCGACCTCACCCCCGGCCTTCTCCAAAGGAGAGGGGGCTGTCCATGTCGGGCCATGCTCGTTAAAAAAGAGGCGCCACAATTTCTTAAGGAAACGATGCACTCCTTCGATGCCCTTGGTATCCCAGGGTTTGCTCATTTCTACGGGGCCCAAAAACATTTCATACATCCGGAAGGTATCGGCGCCATATTTTACTACCAGGTCATCTGGGTTGACGGTATTAAATTTTGATTTGGACATTTTCTCCACTTCAGCGCCACAGATATATTTACCATCTTCCAAGATGAATTGGGCATCCATGTATTCCCCGTTGCGCCATTGTTTGAACAGCTCTATGTCCAATTCAAATCCATCCACAATATTTACATCCACGTGAAGTGGATCAACCTGGTACTGTTCTTTCAAACCAAATGAAACAAATTTGTTGGTGCCATGTATCCTGTAGACAAACCGCGAAGAACCCTGGATCATACCCTGGTTCACCAGCCTCCGGTACGGTTCATCATGACCGATCCAGCCCCTGTCGTATAAGAACTTTGTCCACATGCGGCTATACAATAAATGACCAACTGCATGCTCAGTACCTCCAATGTAGAGATCGACCTGTCCCCAGTAATCCGAGGCCTTGCGACTGCAAAACTCACCTTCATTTTGAGGATCCATGTAACGAAGGAAATACCAGCTGCTGCCAGCATAACCCGGCATTGTATTGGTCTCTAAGGCCCCCCCACCCCCCGCTGCGCCGTCGGCAAGCCTTTGGCCGCCGATGGAAGGGGGGATTTTGGACTCAAACTGGTTGATCCAGTCTTTAATATTTGCGAGTGGGCCTTCGCCTTCCGGGCCGGGCTTGTAAGTATCTACATGCGGAAGAACTAATGGCAGTTCTTTTTCGTTCAAAGGGTAAGCAATACCATTTTTCCACACGATCGGAAATGGTTCTCCCCAATAACGCTGCCGGCTAAAAGCCGCATCGCGCATCTTAAAATTTACTTTCCTTATGCCGATCCTTTTTTCCTCAATTTTTTTTATCGCTACGTCGATCGCATCTCTCATTACCATGCCATTCAGGAAATCGCTATTCTCAAGCAGGGCGTCCTTTGTAGGATTGGCTTCTTCACCGTTGTAGTGGGAACCGATTATATTGGTAATAGCTATCCCAAAATGTTTTGCAAACTTATGATCACGCTCATCTCCACAAGGCACAGCCATAATAGCACCGGTACCATAACCAGCCAGCACGTATTCACTGATCCAGATCGGGATACGCCTGTAGTTAAAAGGATGAATGGCATAAGACCCGGTAAATACCCCGGTTATCTTTTTCTCCGCCATTCGTTCTCTTTCACTGCGGCTATTTACATAGGCGAGGTAGTCATCGACGGTCTTTCTTTGCTCGTCAGTTATTATTTCATCAATCAACTCATGCTCGGGAGCAACGACCATGAAGTCGACCCCAAAGATCGTATCGGGCCGGGTGGTATATACGCGAAGGTTATTGTTTTCGGGAGACGCTATTGTTTCGGTTGTGGTTGTAGCCACAATGCCTTCTCCGAGCGAAACGCTGTGTACTTCCACTTCCCGCTCACCAAACTCGATATCAAAATCAATTTCAGCCCCGCTACTCTTCCCGATCCAGTTACCCTGCATCTCCTTCATCGCTTCGCTGAAATCCACTTGCTGGAGGCTTTCGAGTAAGCGATCGGCATATTCTGTAATGCGCAGGTACCACTGCCGCAGCTTTTTCTTTACTACGGGGTGACTCCCGCGTTCGCTGAGGCCGTTGATCACTTCATCGTTGGCCAATACTGTTCCCAATGCCTCGCACCAGTTCACTTCACCTAGTCCGCAATAAGCAAGACGGTATTCCATCAGGATGTCCTGCCGGGTCTTTTCACTAAAGTCTTTCCATTGTTTTGCCGAGAAGCCCGAAGATGCCAGTTGGAAATCCGAATCCTTAGTCTCGAATTTCGAATCCGGTAAGGGATGATTTTTGTTACCTTCTTTTTCAAAAGCGGCTACCAGGTTCTTAATGGGCTCGGCTTTCCGCGTTTGACGGTTGAAAAAGGATTCAAACAATTGGAGAAAGATCCATTGTGTCCATTTATAAAATTCAGGTTTGGACGTATTCACTTCCCTGTCCCAATCAAAGCAAAACCCGATCTTATCCAACTGGCCGCGGAAGTTTTTGATATTGGCTGCTGTAGAAACCGCTGGATGGATACCATGATCCAATGCATACTGTTCGGCAGGCAATCCAAATGCATCATACCCCATTGGGTGTAATACATTGAAACCTTTCAATCTTTTAAATCGGCTGTATATATCGGAAGCTATATAACCCAGGGGATGGCCCACATGTAAACCTACCCCGCTCGGGTAAGGAAACATATCGAGCACATAACATTTCGGTTTCGGGGATTCGTTTGAAACCTTATAAATCCTTTTCTCTTTCCACCATTCCTGCCATTTCTTTTCGATATCCCTGAAATTATATTCTATTCCCCCGGTTCCCGGTGAGGTGTTATTAATTGAATTTTTGTTACCCGTTTCGCTCATTGTTTATTGGTGAATTTTGAATCGTGAATCGTGAGTGGTGAGTGGTAAGTGGTAAGAAATGGTCAGTCGTGAGTGAGGCTTCAAAACTCGCGAGCTATTCACCATTCACCTCTCACCACTCACCTTTAACAAATAACTTACAACTTATGGCAATATCAATCTTTTGCAACCGTT
>DASSFT010000341.1:0-3285 GCA_035694045.1 Chitinophagaceae bacterium | reverse complement strand
CATCTCAGTGTCATTCCTGCTCATAAAGCCATAGATCGTCAGGATCACACCAAAAACAAAGAACATGAGACCGATCGGAATTTTTATATCTAACATAGAATAATTTTTTACCAGAATAAAACAGATAAAATAACAAAAATGATTAAAACAAATAAAGCGAGCGTATTGGTTCGTTTAAGCCAGGGAATATTTTCTTCACTGATCTTTGGTGTTAATGAATAAACCAGACCTTTCAATTCTTCATCAGTTTTCTTTTGTGATGTCACCAAAGAAACACTCACAGTAATAAGCGTTGCCGCGGCGCAGGCATAAATGGCTGTCCAGAAATTCTGGGCCATTTCTACAGGGTAAGTGTGAATTAAACTGATCCACCCACCTTTTACAAGCGTAGTGGCTCCGGCAGGAGCAGTAAGACCATGATGTGTCAGCGCAATGAGGAAACCTAACAGCAATCCCAAGAATGCACCATGTGCTGTTGTTCGTTTCCAAAACATCCCGAGAAATATCACTGCAAACAGTGGCGCATTGATCATGGAAAAAATGGTTTGAAGAAAATCCATGATGTTGCCAAAAAGCCCCGCAAGATAGGCGGCAGCAATGCTCACTAACACACCAAAAACGGTTGCCATTCTGCCCACACGCAGATAATGTCGAGCATCGGCAGCGGCATCGTTTGTGGCAGGCCTGATATAGCTTTGATAAATATCATAGGTCCACACGGTATTGAACGCAGATACATTTCCTGCCATGCCCGACATGAATGAGGCAAGCAGTGCTGTAATGCCAACGCCCAGCACACCGGCAGGCAGGTAATGTTTCAGCAGCATGATGATGGTGAGATCATAATTGGGTTTTCCATTTTCCATGATGCTGAATCCCGAACCGGGACTGTTAATTAGTACCAGCGCAATGATACCCGGTACAATGATCAGGAAGGGAATAAACATTTTAGGGATCGCTCCGATGAGGGGGGTTTTGCGTGCAGCCGTTGTAGACTCTGCAGCCATGGCTCTTTGTACGATCAAAAAATTAGTACACCAGTAACCAAATGAAAGAACAAATCCCAAACCAGCAAAGATGCCATACCATTTTACACCCATCGGGTTCGCACTGGCATCATTGGTGTATTTCCATGTGGTTGTTAATGTATCTGGCGCAAAACCTTTTTGTGTAGCAATAGGTGCCAGCCCTTCTTTCAAACCACTCCAGCCACCGACTTCCATTAATGCAAGGATCACGATTGGCAACAGACCGATAAGGATAATGAAGAACTGGAGCACTTCATTATAAATGGCGGATGACAAACCACCGAGGTATGTATAAGCAAGAACGATCGCAGCCGATAACCAAAGACTGAGATTGAAATTCCAGCCCAATACTTTTTCCATCAGTAAGGCAAGTGCATACATGGAGATACCTGAGGCCATTATCGTCATCACAGCAAATAAAATTGCATTTAATGCACGGGTCTTTTCATCGAAACGTAATTTCAAAAACTCAGGAACAGATCTCGCTTTCGAGCCATAGTAAAAACGCATCATGAAAATGGCAAGGAAAACCATTGCGGGGATGGCACCGATCCAATAAAAATGCGTGGTGAGCATTCCATATTTTGCACCGGACCCGGTCATGCCCATTACTTCAAGCGCACCGAGGTTGGTGGAGATAAATGCCAAGCCGGTGACCCATGCCGGCAGCGAACGACCCGCTTCCAGAAACTGTTTGGCGTCTTTCATGTATTTGCGAAGGAACCATCCAATGCCCAGTACAAAGACGAAATAGATCACCATTATTATGTAATCGATCAGGTGCAGTTGAACTTCCATTGTAAATTTTTATTTTTTAGAAATTTGAAGTTGGTAGCTTTCAGTGAAGGCCATTGTATCCATTGCCGGGGCTAAGTAAAGATAGTAGAGAATACGGTATGCCGACTAGTAGTGGGTTCGGTTTTAATTTTTTTTCACCACATAGAAACATAGTTACACATAGCTCCTATGTGACCCTATTGTGCCTTATGTGCCTACGTGGTGAATTGCTTCAACTGTCATGCAGCCGACGTCGTTATTTATTTTTCTTCTTGTATTTAAAATTATCGGCAATGATCTTAAGGAGATATTCTTTCTTATCGCTGTTATACTCCCAAAACATGGCGCCGGCCAGGTGATTCTTCTTTACATAATTGCATTTTTCTTCCACCGACCGCTCGTCGTCATAAGAAATAAACACATTAGTTTCTGAATTAAAAAGGTAAGGAGCCATCGCAGCAGTATCCCAATATTGCTTATAACCATTTTTGTCGATCACGCTGTCTTTTAGATATGTAAAACCACCGCCACGTGCCGGTTTTAGCGTCTTCTGGTATAAACCGTTATTATCGGCTGATTGCATCTGCCAGCCCTTTCCATAAAAGGCAATACCCATCACAATTTTAGATGCCGGCACACCGGCGGCGATAAATTCCTGGATGGCACGGTGCGCAGAATATTGACTGGTATCCTTTGAAGAAGTATACAGGTTGGTATGATGACCGGAAATGCTATCCGATCCATCAGCATAATCATAGCTCATTATATTTATGAAATCCATGTATTGCTGCAGCTTTCCCATTTCTGTATGATCAATGTAGGCCTGCCATCCACCAACAGCTGTCGTCACAAAATAGTTTAAACGGGTAATTTGTTTAAGACTATCAAGCGAATGTCTCAGGTCCCGGAACAGGAGAGTATAGTTCTGTTTATCCTCGGGTCGGTATACATTGCTGTCACCCATCATCCCCGGGTATTCCCAATCGATGTCGATTCCATCTAAATTATATCTTGAAACGATGGCGACTGCGCTCGAAACGAAATTTTGCCGGGAGGTGTCGGTAAGAACTGCGTCCGAAAAATTTTTACTCCATGTCCACCCGCCAATGGAGATCAATATTTTCAGATTGGGGTTTATATTTTTTAGTTCACTCAATTTCCGGAGATTGATCGTATCGGTTGCTTCATGATGCAACCAGGCCCGGTTATCTTTTATGTCAATAAACGCATAGTTGATATGCGACAGTCGCCATACATCGATCGAATCTGTATTGATCAATCCTCTGAATCCGCCGACGTAAGCAATGATGGCGGGTTTCGGCTTTGGTTTTCCAAACCAGGGTGACAGGATCATCGTTGCGCTGCAAAACAAAAAGCTTATATTGTAAACGATCCTTTTCATTTCATCAATTTTTGAAAAGCGTTTTGTATTTAGTTCAATGTCAATTTACACTTATTTTGCGTCAATCTTCCTGCTAAA
>DASSFT010000340.1:0-5885 GCA_035694045.1 Chitinophagaceae bacterium | reverse complement strand
CCAAAACGCAGGCTTTGCATTCTTCAATGGCGGGCGAGTGACCAGTGAATGGTTAGACCGTTGGACTCCTGATCATCCCGACGCCAAATATCCAAGGTTATCGACGAATGCAACAGCTACAACTAACAACTATCAAATACCCGGGGGCCCGGCCTATGGTCTTGGCGGCAATAGTTTCTGGATAGAAGATGCATCTTATCTGCGGCTGAAGAATGTTGAGCTGGCGTATACTTTCAGGTTGCCAGTTTTAACAAAGATCGGCATCACTAATTTAAGACTATATGCTACAGGTCAAAACCTGGTAACATTCTGCAAACTTCATAATGTGGATCCTGAAAATACAAATGGAAGTGGTTGGTATTACCCGGCTCAGGCTGTATATAATTTCGGATTCAATCTTCAATTCTAAAACTGTTTCAACAACTCAATCAAAACACTTTAAAATAAACATATGATTACAAGAAAAATAAAATCGATATTCCTCATAGTCATTGTGGCTGTGATGACGAATTCTTGTAAAAAGAAACTGCTGGATGTATTTCCCAGCGATGCACTATCCGATGCAACAGTATTTACCGATATCAATGTTGCCAATAGGGTATTGACCAATATTTATGGCACAATGCCGAATGGATTCGCAAGAAGGGATCAGAATCCCGGTGACGCAGGATGGTCAAGAGGTATGAGTGCTTTTGCTATGGCCGAAGATGATGCCGAAGCCAACAATCTTGCGTCCTCTACACATGGGTTGAACCAGGGAGTATTACCAACGACATGGGCCTATGTGGAAGACATTTGGGTGCAGAATTATGCGGTGATACGAAAGGCAAATTCTTTCATGCAGAAAATTGATGCGGTACCCGGTGATGCCAATGTAAAAAAACGTATGAAGGCAGAGGCACGTTTTCTTCGTGCATTTTGTTATGCTGAATTGGTAAAATGTTTCGGAGGTGTTCCGTTAATGCTTACGGCAGGCACCCCGGAGGAATCAATTATTCCCCGAAATACCTATGATGAATGCGTAACGCAGATCTCCAATGATTGCGATGCGGCTGCAGCGGACCTCCCGGTGGTAATGCCGGCAAGTGATCTTGGCCGTGCCACCAAGGTGGCAGCATTGGCAATAAAGGCAAGAATACTTTTATACTATGCAAGTCCATTGAATAATACAGGTAATGTAATAACGCGATGGACAACTGCAGCGGCTGCTGCAAAAGCAGTAATGGCTTATGGACCTCCTCCTGGTTCCGGTGAGTACGGGCTTTATCCTGATTATTATAAACTTTTTATTGATAAGCTGGGTAATAAGGAAGTGATTTTTGCACGTAAATTTCAAAATCCCAGTATTAATCCCAGCGACGGCGCCAGGAATAAATGGTATATGAGTGTGCCCAACGTAAACGATGGTGCATGGGGTGGATTTTGCCCGACACAGAATTTGGTAGATGCCTACGAAATGAAAAATGGTAAGCCTATCAATGACCCCACTTCTGGCTATAACCCGCAAACTCCTTATGCCAACCGTGATAACAGGCTGGATAAATCAATACTTCACCAGGGATCTGTTTATAAAGGCGGGGTCATTATTGAAACGTTTCGAGGCGGGAATACGAATAACACCAACAGGCTCGATAGTTCAAAGACGGGATATGGTTTATTGAAGATGGTAGATACATCCAAATACGGCGCTGCAGGTAATGCAGATAACGACTGGATCTTTATTCGTTATGCTGAAGTGTTACTCAATTATGCGGAAGCACAAAATGAAGGGGTGGGTCCTGATGCATCGGTGTATGATGCGATGAACCAGGTAAGGAGCCGCGCAGGACAACCCGGGTTACCAGCAGGTCTTTCACAATTAGCAATGCGTGATGCTATCCGAAATGAAAGAAGGGTAGAGTTGTCGTTCGAGGAGCATCGTTTCTTTGACGTCCGACGATGGAAACTCGGGCTGACGTATTTCAAAGACCCCGTTCGAAAGGTACAAATTGAAAAGACAACGGGAGGTTTACTTATTTATAGTTTTCCAAAATGGGAAGATCGGGATTATAAAGAGTTTCAGAATTTTTTGCCAATTCCCCAATCAGAGATAGATAAAAATGGAAGATTGGTTCAGAATACAGGATATTAATAATTCAGCAGCATGATCGATTCAAAGAGTCATGCAGTTTTTCGCTAAGCAGCAATCGTTAGCACAACCCTGGTTTTCCAGCCAGGGTTATTATTTAAATTTCCGTAATCCGAAACAGCGGGTAAATGCGCATTTATATTGTTATAACATTTCTCTTCCTATTGGGTATAGCTTGCAGACAGCAGCAAAAGGAAAAACTGTTTCAAAAATTATATCCCGCTGAAACAGGGATTGATTTCGTCAATACAATTACAGAGAGCAAGGAACACAATGTATTTACTTACCAGTATTACTATAACGGCAATGGTGTTGCAGCAGGGGATATAAATAGCGACGGCAAGACCGATATTTTTATTACCGGAAATCAAACTCCATCCAAGCTCTTTATCAATAAAGGAAATTTTAAGTTTGAAGATGCAACGGCGACAGCCGGCGTTGCAGGAAAGAATGCGTGGCGAACCGGCGCTAATATGGTAGATATAAATGGTGATGGCTTGTTGGACATTTATGTCTGCTATTCCGGTTTTGGATCTGAAGAGGATAGAGCGAATCAACTTTTTATTAATACAGGAAATAACAATGAAGGCGTTCCTGTTTTTAATGAGAAAGCTGCTGAATACGGTATAGATGCTCCGGGCACTTATACGAGCCAGGCGGCGTTCTTTGATTTTGATCGTGACGGTGATCTTGATATGTTCCTGCTCAATCATGCCAATGAATTTTATTCTCCTTTTTTTAATACTAAACGGTTAAGAACACTTCGTCACCCACAGTACGGGAACCGGTTGTATCGCAATGATGAAGGACATTTTACTGATGTAAGTGATAAGGCGGGGATATTCGGTGGCGGAAACAATTTCGGTTTGGGTATTGCTATCAGTGATATTAACGGCGATGGGTGGGCCGATGTATTGGTGAGCAACGATTTTCATGAGCAGGATTATTTTTACCTGAATAACCAGGACGGGACATTCAAAGAGGTATGCCAGCAACTATTTGCTCATATGAGCCGGAATACAATGGGGCTCGATATTGCCGATTTTAATAATGACCTGATGCCGGATGTGGTTACTCTGGATATGCTTCCTGAATCTAACTATCGCCAAAAAATATTACAGGGCCCTGATGAGTACGATAAGTATACGTTGATGGTGGATAGCGGTTATGGCCGTCAGCAAAACCGTAATATGCTCCAGTTAAATAGGGGTACGGCACCCAATGGTCTCCCGGTTTTCTCCGAGATTGGTCAATTGTCCGGGGTATCCAATACAGACTGGAGCTGGGCCGCTTTGTTTGCCGATTTTGACAATGATGGTTTAAAAGATCTTTTTGTTACAAATGGTTACCTGCACGAATCAACTAATCTGGATTTCATGCGCTATGAAGTAGCGGAAGAGTTGGAAAAAGCGAGAAGTAAAGGCCTGGACGTTTCAACACCGCAGGGATATATGTCCAATATGCCCCTGTATGATCTGGTCAAAAAAATGCCGTCAACCAGGATCAGCAATTACATGTATCGTAATAAAGGGGATCTCACATTTTCCGACGAAAGTAAGAACTGGGGATTGGATGAAGAAGGAGTGAGCAGTGGCGCTACCTATGCTGATCTGGATAATGATGGTGATCTTGATTTGATTGTGTGTAACAATAATGACCCGGTGTGGGTTTATAAAAATAACAGCAATGAAATTGAAAAGAACAATTTTATTAAGGTGAAACTGGCTGGCGACAGGAAGAATCTCTTTGGTCTTGATGCAAAGGTGATCGTTACAACAGATAAAGGTGAGCAAATGCAGGAAATGTGTCCTGCACGGGGTTACCAGTCTTCCGTTGATTATACCCTTAGTTTTGGTTTGGGTAAACAGCAAAGGATAAAAGAAATAAAGGTTTTTTGGGCTCGTGATTCGGCAACGATAGTTTCTAACCCGGTTATAAATACTACTGTACTTATCAACAAACACGATGCTGTTGCTATAAATAATGCTCCTGGTAAGCAATCAGCATTGTTTACGGACATAACATCAGAAAGCGGGATTGATTTTGTTCAACAGGAGAATGAATATGTTGATTTCAAATGGGAATACCTGATTCCTTATGAATTATCTAAACAGGGACCTAAAATGGCAAAGGGCGATGTAAATAACGACGGTTTTGATGATTTTTTCATTGGAGGACCGGCGGGACAGAGTGGTGTTTTATATATTCAATCCAATAGGGGGAAATTTAAGCCAGCCAAACAACAACCCTGGCAGGCGGATGCAATTTCTGAAGATATAAGTTCCGTGTTTTTTGATGCAGATAACGATGGTGACCAGGATTTATATGTAGTGAGCGGTGGTAATGAATGGCTGATGCCCGGCCCGGAATTACAGGATCGACTTTATATTAATGATGGTAACGGGAATTTTACAAAAGCTATAAATGCGTTGCCAGAAGAGTTTTTCAGCGGCAGTTGTGTTATAGCCAACGATTTTGATAAAGATGGCGATCTCGATCTGTTTGTAGGAGCAAGATGTATCCCCGGTTATTACCCGATGAGTGCGGGAAATACCTTATTGAGAAATGATTTTAGTAAATCGAGCCATCAGGTACATTTTACTGATGTTACTAAAATTATGGGTGGCGATGAACTGTTTAAAGCGGGAATGGTGGCAGATGCTATTTGGAATGACCTGGATAGCGATGGCTGGCAGGATTTAATAGTAGTGGGCGATTGGATGCCCATCAGCATTTTTCATAATGACGCTGGAAAAAAGTTTACAAATATTACTGCCGTCTCAGCTTTAGATAAATCAAATGGATGGTGGTGCAAGGTTGTGCCCGCGGACATAGATCATGATGGAGATATTGATTTGATCGCTGGCAATCTCGGCAGCAATACCCAATTCAAAGTAAGTAATGAAGAACCGCTTGTTACCTACGCTGCTGATTTTGATAATAACGGCAGGGTGGACCCGGTGATGACATGGTTTGTACAACATGCAAGCTTTCCTTACAATACGAGAGATGAAATAACAGGACAAATGCCTGTACTAAATAAAAAATTTTTACGCTATGCAGATTATGGGAATGCAACGATCAGCGACATATTAACGAAAGGACAAATTGAAAAGGCAAAAAAGTTTTATATCTACCAGACAAAGACCTGTCTTTTTATCAACCAGGGCGGAAGGTTCGTGGAAAAGGTATTGCCAATCGAATCACAATTCAGCATGATGAATGGAATCCTGTTTAAAGATTATGATGCTGATGGAAAAGAAGACATTTTGTTAACCGGGAATTTCTGCCCTTTTCGTGTGCAGCAAGGACCCTGTGATGCCAATATAGGTTTATTATTAAAGGGTGACGATAAAGGTAATTTTAGTTCAGTCAATCGGGATGAAACCGGTTTATACGTACCGGGTGACGTAAGGGATATGCTTGAATTAAAAACGAGCGAAGGAGCTATAATAGTTGTGTCGAAAAACAATGGAGCAGTCCAGGTATTAAAAGTAAAGAGTAACTAAATAGCGCTAAAATGAGAAAAATAAGAGATGTTCTATTGATGTTGTTGATAGCGGGAGGCGGTTGCGGAAAAAACAAGCAGGGTGGCGATGTTACTCCCAGGCTATCATTCAATGATATTACAATGGCGGAAGGTAATGGGGGAACGAATACGTTGGAAGTAACCCTTTCGCTTGACCAGGGATCATCCAAACAAATCACGGTTGTTTATTCCACGATTGATGGAACGGCTAAAGGAGGACTGGATTTT
>DASSFT010000339.1:0-5040 GCA_035694045.1 Chitinophagaceae bacterium | reverse complement strand
CTAGGGGTTCTTTATTTCATTGGCATTTTCTTCAATTTCCCTCTTCACGTTGCTCTTTGCATCATTGAATTCGCGAACTCCTTTGCCTAAACCTCTCATCAACTCGGGTATTTTGCGACCACCGAAAAGAAGTAACACGATAATCAGGATGATGATGATCTCGTTGGTACCTAATACACCCAGTAAATTAGTTTGTATCATATTCGATAAATTGAAGTTCAAAGATAGTGATTAGAATCTTTAAAATAATGCTGCCAAATCCAAAGAGCCGGTTAATGCCGAAGAAAAACCCGTCCGCCAGCTGGCGGACGGGTTCAATATATTCATTCCAATTTGTATAATTATCCAGCTGTGGTAACCACTGTTGTACCCACGGCCTGGCGCTTTTCGCGGATCCTCGCGCTTTTACCGCTACGTTTGCGCTGGTAAAACAATTTAGCCTGGCGCACAGCTCCTGCTTTATTCAACACGATCGATTCAATATTCGGAGAGAAGTAGGGGAAAACTCTTTCTACCCCAATGCTATCAGATATCTTACGTACAGTGAAGCTGGCGGTATGTCCGGTGCCCTGGCGTTTGATCACATCGCCTTTGAAAGACTGGATCCTTTCCTTATTTCCCTCGATGATCTTATAATTAACTGTAATGTTATCACCTGGCTTGAATTTGGGAAATTCTCTTTTGCCTGACAACTGCTCATGTACAAATTTGATAGCATCCATGACTGTAAATTTTGATCCCGAATTTTCGGGAGGCAAAGGTAGGGGTAAAGTTTAAAAGTTAAAAGGATTAAGCCTTTAAAAGTTTTGGGAAATTTTATTTCGACTTATTCTTGTTTCCCAATGACCTTAGTCCTTAAATACTAAACCTTTAAATGTTACCTGGCAACATTGACCGTCCTTTTTTCCCTGATCACGGTCACTTTTATCTGCCCGGGGAAGGTCATTTCCGTTTGGATTTTCTGGGCAATTTCAAAAGACAGTTTTTCTGAGTCCTGGTCGGTCACCTTATCGGCTTCCACTATTACCCTCAATTCACGGCCAGCCTGGATGGCATATGCTTTTTCAACACCGGTGTAGGCCATAGCCAGGTTTTCAAGGTCTTTAATTCGTTGGAGATATTGTTGCATGATCTCCCTGCGGGCCCCGGGCCTGGCTCCACTGATGGCATCACAGGCCTGTACGATGGGAGAGATCACATATTGCATTTCCATTTCATCATGGTGAGCGCCGATAGCATTTACTACAGCCGGGTTTTCACCATATTTTTCAGCGAGTTTGGCACCCAGCAATGCGTGGCTTAATTCACTTTCCTCATCGGGTACCTTTCCAATATCATGTAAAAGGCCGGCACGTTTTGCAAGTTTGGGATTCAGTCCCAATTCCGCAGCCATAGTCGCGCAAAGATTGGCTGTCTCCCGGCTATGCATCAACAGGTTCTGCCCGTAGGAAGATCTGAACCGCATACGGCCAACCATTCTTACCAGTTCTTTATGCAGACCATGAATGCCAAGTTCGATCACAGTCCTTTCCCCGAATTCCATTACCTGTTCTTCTATCTGTTTCCGGGTTTTTTCCACGATTTCTTCAATTCGGGCCGGGTGGATACGTCCGTCAGCAACCAGTCGCTGCAGGCTCAGTCGGGCGATCTCGCGGCGCAGGGGATCGAAGCAGGAAAGAAGGATAGCCTCGGGAGTATCATCTACGATCAGGTCCACGCCGGTTGCAGCTTCTATGGCACGAATGTTCCTGCCCTCGCGACCAATGATCTGGCCCTTGATCTCGTCGCTTTCCAGGTTGAAAACTGTTATGGAGTTCTCAATTGCCTGTTCGGCGGCTGTCCGCTGTATGGTTTGAATGATTATTTTCCGGGCTTCTTTATTGGCTTTTTGCTTGGCGTCGTCAATTATTTCCTGCTGAATGCCGATAGCCTGCGTTTGGGCCTCATTTTTTAAACTTTCTACCAGTTGGGCCTTGGCTTCGTCTGCTGAAAGACCGGCAATCTTTTCGAGGCGGCGGATATGTTCTTCCTGGTGCTTTTCCAGTTCCGTTCGTTTGATATTGACGAGTTCTATCTGGCGGTTGAGATGTTCCTTGATGGCTTCGTTCTCCTTGATCTGTTTTTCGAGTCCCGTTTCTTTCTGATTGATCGACTGTTCTTTCTGGCGGAGACGGTTTTCGTTGTCGTTTATTTTCCGGTTCCGGTCATTTACCTCGCGGTCATGAGCGGATTTCATTTGCACAAATTTCTCCTTGGCTTCCAGTTCTTTTTCTTTCCGAATGGTTTCGGCTCTCAGTTCAGCTTCTTTCAGGATGGTTTGTGATTGCAGTTCAGCTTCTTCAATTTTTTGGCGGGTGTTTTTGGCAAAAATGAGCTTACCCAGTATAATACCAACGATAAGGGCCGCTCCACCAATTATTGCATATATGATAATCGGATCCATGAATTTGTTGTTTAATGTGTTCCAGAATGTTATGAGTTACGCTGTGGGTCATACAGGTCAATTGATTCCCGTGAGGTAGGGAATGGGCGAAGATACAAAACGGGAACTTATGAATAAAATTGCTCAATGAGTTCTGAGCTAGGTGGTTTTCAGCTGATTATCAAGCAAACGTTCAAGTGAGTCGAGGTTCCCGGAAAAATTCTCTTCATCAATCCCTGCTTTTTGCCTGTTTATCTCATCGGTAGCGAACCAAAGCAACACCATTGCGATATAGTCTTGCATATCTTTTCCTGCGAACTGGGTTTTGAACTCAATGATCTTATCGTTGATCGTTTTTACAGTCTTCCTGACCACCTCTTCATCGCCGGGGGCACATTTGATCCTGTAACTCCTGTCGCCGATGACTACTGTTGCTGCAATTAATTGTTCCATAACCTTGCAAAGTTGAAAAATTGTTAATATCTTGGTTTGCTTTAATAAATAACCCTCTCATCCTAAAGAAATCTCCATTGTTTCCAGTTCCTGTAAAAAACGTTTAACCAACCAAAACGTTTGGATTATGTTCGCCAAAGTAAAGCCGTCAATTTTTATTGATGCATTGCAACTAGAATTGAGTTCACTTGGAGGTAGCCTTCTTCGCGGCGTTTTAAGAGATGACAATGGAAGCATCTGCAGCACTCTTGAAAAAGACATCCTGAAAGAAAATGAACAGTTCTCCTGGACAGGATTGAATGATCTTCCTTATGGAAGATACACCGTCGAACTATCCCAGGGCGAAGATGAAATGAAAATTAGTCTCGTAAAAAGGATCTGATCACTGACTGAGCATTACGATGCAACGATCGATTTCCTTCACATAGAAATTAATCCTCTTTTCAAATTCCTTCCTGTCGGCTTCACCCATTTCGCCATTGCTGTATTTCAAAACGTCTACCTGTTGTTTAAGGGTATTCATGTTTTCCTGCTGGTGAAAAACTTCCCTCTTCGCTGTATCCAGCTCATCCTTTAACCAGTTGTTCTCCTTTTGCAAAACCGCGTATTGCTTTAGCAACTGCTGGAGTTTGGCCTGTATTCTTTTCAGCTGAACTTCTGTTTCGTTCATGAGTTGGCGAATTAAAGGTTATTGTTTCCTTATCTCGGCCTGCAGCTCTTTCTCCAATGCAGCCATGATTTTTTTCATCCAGTCATCAATTTCTTTATCGGTCAACGTTTTTTCTTCATCCTGGAAAGTGAAACTGACGGCCATCGATTTTTTATTGCTTCCCAGTTTCTCGCTTTCAAAAATATCAAAGAGTTTCATGTCCTGCAGTTTATTGAGCCTGATCTTCTGCACAGACTTTTCCACTTCCTCGTAGGCCAGTTGCCGGGGAACGATCATTGCGACGTCTCTTTGTACTGCCGGGAACCTGGGTATTTCCTTTATCAGGGGTTTTTGTTTTGATGCCAGCTCAGATAATAAAGCCCAATTAAGCCCGGCAAAGAAAACGGGTTGTTTGATATCGAACCGGGTCAGGGATTTTTTGTTCGCCTCGCCTATTCCGGCAATGATCTCGTCATCCAGTTTGAATACAATATGATTATCCAGTTTAGGCACTTTCAACACCTCAACATTGCCCGGTCTTATACCCAGTGATTCGAAGATGGAAACGACCACACCCTTCAAATAATAAAAATCGGCATTCTTACCTTTTTGTTTCCACTGGTCTACTGTGGTATGGCCGCTCACCACCAGGCATAGTTTTTCTGATTCGTTGTACTGGCCAGGCCCTGATGTACCGTAAGCTTTACCGAATTCAAATAGCCGCAGTGAACTGTTGCGGTGATTCAGATTGTGTGCCACCACCTCCAGTGCGGTTTCAAATAGTGAATTACGCAAGATGTTAAGCTCGGCACTAAGGCTGTTCAGCATTTTCACCATATGCTTCTTCTCTTCTTCAGAAAAATAGGCAGCATTGGTGATTGAATTGGTCAGCATCTCATTGAAGCCGAGACCTACCAGGTAATTGGCTGTTTTTTCTTTATAAGTTTCTTTGGCATAGCTTTCTTCCACGGAAGGTGTAATCGTTATGGCACCCGGTATTTCAATATTATCGAGGCCATCGATGCGCAGCACCTCTTCCACGATATCTGCCGGTAAACTGATATCCGGTTTGTGATGAGGTACGGCAACCCGTATTTCATCAATCCCTTCTTTTATTATTTCGAAACCCAGGCTGGCGAGAATATTTTTTACTGTATCCGGGTGATAATTTTTGCCGCTCAGCTTTTTAAGGAAATGATACTTCATTGAAACCTCAGTTCTTTCCCTGGGCTTTGGGTACACGTCAACTATTTCAGAGGCTATTTCACCTCCGCAGATCTCCCTGATAAGAATAGCGGCTCTTTTTAAAACATTTACGGTACCTGAAATGTCCGTCCCTTTTTCAAAACGGGTGGCTGCATCTGTCCTCAGGCCGTGGCGGAATGAAGTTTTGCGCGTCGTGACAGGATCAAAACAGGCGCTTTCCAGGAATATATTCCGGGTTTTATCCGAAACGCCGCTATGTAAGCCGCCGAATACTCCGGCGATACACATAGGCTCACTTTCATTACAGATC
>DASSFT010000338.1:0-4670 GCA_035694045.1 Chitinophagaceae bacterium | reverse complement strand
CAGAGTATAGTTTGAATGGCTGGCTATTGCAGGTGACAAAAAACTTTATCCTGGACGGTTTAAAAAAAACGGCCAATGACCGAAAATTGCAAGACAAGCTCCTTGAACGCATGAACGCATTTCGGGAGCATGGCATGAACTCCGTTATTGAAAAAGAGCTGGAACGCATCCGGCAGGGTGCTTTGGATTCGCTTACGCCTCAACAAAAGATCATTTTTACACTCAGCAGGGAGGAGGAACTCAGCTATGAGCAAATAGCCGAAAGGCTTGGTCTGTCCAAAAATACGGTGCGCAATCAAATGACAGCTGCTCTCCGCACGATCCGGGAGTACCTGAGCGATCACCCCGATATCGCCTTTATCCTATTATTGCTACTGTCGGGCGAAAATAATTTTAAGACCCTATAGTACTTTTTCTTCGCCGGGGCGTATTTAAATAGATTCAACCATGAACGGACGAAAAACGATAGCCCAGTTGTATGAAGGTTTCCTGGCCAACGACCTGTCGGCCGATGAGCTGGATAGATTTCTGCAGATGATCAAGGATCCGATAAACGAGGAGGATGTGAACGGATTGATGGGAAAAAGCTGGCAAGATATGTTTGAAGATTCTGACAAGGTTTCTAAGCCGCCAGTGATACGAATGTGGAGACGGGTAGCTGTCGCGGCCGCGGTGATCCTGGCAATTGCAACAGGGGGGTATCTCCTGGTATTTAAGAAAACAGCTAAGACGGAAATTGCAAAGACCCAACAGCAGCGGTTCAACAACGATGTTGATCCGGGAAATTTTAAGGCAAAGCTCACACTTGCTGATGGCCGCACCATCATTCTCGATAGCGCCGCGGAAGGTGAAATTGTAAAACAGGGAAATGCAACAGTTGTCAATCAAAATGGACAACTTGTATACTCGCCATACTCGGTTCCTGACTCCGCTCGCCGCTCACCGCTCTCCGGACTCATCTTCAATACTCTTGCAACAGCCTATGGCGAAACCTACACTACCGTTCTCGCCGATGGCAGTAAGGTTTGGTTGAATAGCGCCTCTTCGATCAAATTTCCCGTTGCTTTCACCGGTAAGGAAAGAAGAGTAGAGATCACGGGTGAAGCCTATTTCCAGGTACGGCATAATGATAAAATGCCTTTCAGGGTTATTGTGAATGGAGTGCAGATAGAAGACCTCGGTACGGAATTTAATGTAAATGCTTACAGCGATGAAGGCGCAACGAAAACAACATTAATTGAAGGATCGGTAAAAGTAGGCCCTGAGCCTGGCGAAGGGCCGGCGCGAGGCACAATAATAAAACCAGGTCAGCAAGCCATCGTTACAAAGAACGGGCAACTAACAACAAACACTCCAGGAAATCTCAATAAGATCATTGCCTGGAAGAACGGCATGTTTCAATTTGAAAACGATAACCTCGATGATGTAATGCGGCAACTTTCCCGTTGGTATAATATTACTGTTGTGAACAATAGTGGCTTGAAGGAGAATTTTACTGGCGAAATACCAAGAACAGCAAAGCTGACAACCATATTAAAGGCCATTGAACTGACGAGCAACACGAAGTTTGTAATCGAAGGTAGGAATATCACAATAACCCGTTAACCAGGACCTCCCTGCCGGCCGCGCTCGCCGAAGCTTGTGTAGGCGCAGTAGGCAGGCATCCAACTGAAAATTCTTAGCTCTTGCAGGTTAATCAAAAACAGCCACCCTCTCCTCATTGTGAGGAACGAAGCAACTAGAGAGGACGAACTTAAACGCTCTATCTACTTTAGTAACATAGGGTGAGGCAGAAACAGAACCGCTCCGGATTGGAGCCAGAGCGGGGAGTTTGGGTTAACCTGAAATAAAATTTACCGCGAAGTATCATCTATTTCTAAACCCAAACCGTGTAAAGTTATGGATTTAACCACCATCCCGTCCTCTGCGGGATTTAAGAACAAACTGCTAAGAGTCATGAAACTCACTACCGTCCTGATCCTCGCTGCCTGCGTGCATGTCAGTGCCACCGGTCACGGTCAATCTATCACCCTTTCGCAAAAAGACGCCACACTCGAGCAGGTATTTACCGAGATCAAAAAGCAAAGCGGCTACACTTTCTTTTATGCCGACAATTTGTTGAGCAATGCAAAAAAAGTAACGGTGTCGGTGAAGAATGCCGACATAGAACAGGTGCTGGATATTGTCTTTAAAGACCAGCCACTTACTTACACCATAATAGATAAGGCTGACAAATTTGTGGTTGTAAAACCAACGGCAGTCCTTCAGTCTAACGTACCCACCCCACTCACCACTGACAATTCACCACTCACCATCGACATTAGCGGCAAAGTCACCGATAAGGATGGCAACCCATTGCAGGGAGCAACTATTACTGTAAAGGGTAATGACAGGTTGATAACGAGAACGGATATCAATGGTGTTTTTGTTTTGAAAGGGCTGAGTGAGAATGATGTAATTGTTATTAGTTATGCGGAATATCAATCACAAAGTTTTAAAGTGGGATCTAACACGAGTTTTTTTGTGAAGCTCGAAACCGCAGAAAAGCTAATGGGAGAAGTTATTATATCAAAGGGTTATTACACAGAAAAACAAAAGTATTCCGTTGGCAACGTCACCCATATTGACTCAAAAGTATTTGAACAAAGCCCGGTAACAAATCCTTTGCTTTCACTGCAAGGTCGAGTGCCAGGGATGGAGATTACACAATTAACGGGCTTGCCAGGCGGTGGAGTTACTGTAAGAATACAAGGTAGAAATAGTTTTGCAAATGGTAATGAACCTTTGGTAGTGATCGATGGTGTTCCTTATCCTACAAATTTTGAAGGTAGATTGAGCCAGGAGATAATTCAGGGTGGAAGTCCTTTGAATCTGGTTAATCCGCAGAATATAGAGTCTGTTGATGTTCTGAAAGATGCTGACGCAACAGCCATTTATGGCAGTCGTGCTGCCAATGGCGCAATTCTTATAACCACTAAAAAAGGAAAGGTGGGGCGCACAAAAGTTTCACTTGATCTGCAACAAGGTTGGGGCAAAGTTGGCCGGAAATTGGATATGATGGATACCCGGCAATACCTGGATATGCGCTATGAAGCTTATCGCAATGATGGTATAGCAATCGGATCTTTAACCCAAGATGGTAGTAACTATGATCTGACGCTATGGGATACTACGCGTTATACAGACTGGCAGAAAGAATTAATTGGGGGTACTGCAAAATTTACACAACTAAATGCGAGCATCTCTGGTGGTACGCAAGCTGTACAATACTTGGTAAGTGCTAATTATAATCGTCAAACGACAGTGTTTCCTGGAGATTTTGATAATAAAGCCGGAGGCATGCTTTTTAGCGTTGGTGGTAATTCTGCAAATCAACGATTAAATATTCAGCTTAGTGGTAGTTATAGTTTTAGCAATAACCATCTGCCAGGTTTTGACCTTACAAAAGACGCAATAATAATGGCCCCCACTGCGCCGAGCTTATATAAGGAAGATGGAAGCCTTAACTGGGAGCCTGATATGTCAGGTAATTCTTCCTGGCAAAATCCCTTGAGATATGCAGTAAATGCTGATTTTATTAATACCGACAAAGGCCTTTTCAGCAATCTCACATTGAATTATAAAATTATTTCAGGCTTAACTTTCCGAACCTCTGCAGGCTATAGAAATTCCATTTCAGATCTATATAGACCTACTCGCCAAGAGTATACCGCACCGGAGAACAGAGTCTACAATATCAGGACAGCTTCATTTGGTAACAGGACAATGAACGGCTGGAACATAGAACCTCAACTCGATTATTCCCATAAGATCAGTAAGGGCCAACTCAGCGCCTTGGTAGGTACCACTATTCTGAAATCGTCCTATAAGGCATTCGAAGTAGAGGGACGAGGCTTTCCTACTGACGAACTGATGACCACACTTAAGGCTGCAACCTCCATTTCTGTCAGCGCCTCAAGTTCGTTTGTAACGCGGTTTAATGCCTTGTATGGAAGGCTAGGGTACATTTATGATAAAAAATACCTGCTAAATCTGACAGGACGGCGAGATGGCAGCAATAAGTTTGGTGAAGCCAACCGATTTCACAATTTCTGGAGTGCCGCTGGAGGCTGGATATTTTCAGAAACAAAATGGTCACGCAAAACTTTATTGCCTCTTAGTTTTGGAAAGCTTAGTGCGAGCTACGGTCTGACAGGAAACGATCAGATTGGAGAATTTGAATATCTCAGCCGCTACAGTATCATAAACAGCAACGGTATTCCCTACCAGAGCTCCCTTGCTTTGAATGCCCAGAATATTCCGAATCCGCACCTACAATGGGAGGAAACTCGGAAGTTGAGTTTTCGTCTTGATCTCGGGTTTTTCAATGACAGGATTAATTTCAGCGCGAACTACAATCGCAACCGTTCTTCAAACCAGTTACTTTCCTATGTGTTACCAACTCTTACTGGTTTTTCTTCTATTTCAAAAAATCTCCCAGCTGTGATACAGAACGCGGGAATGGAGTTAATGCTGAATACCGTTAATGTCCAAAATAAAAACTTCACATGGAGTTCGTCCCTTAATCTCACTATACCTCGAAACGCCCGGTTAATTAGTTTCCCTGGAATTGAAAATACTCCTTATGCAAAGCCATTTATTGGTGGAGCTACATTTGCTGTCGGACAACC
>DASSFT010000337.1:0-3755 GCA_035694045.1 Chitinophagaceae bacterium | reverse complement strand
TTGCTTTTTTAGTTTCAGTTGCAAAATATCGTCGGTTTGCTGCCAGGTCAGTTTCTTGGCAACAATCTTTTTTTCTTTGTCAAGCAAATATACCGTCGGCAGGCTTTGCACATCATATAACTGAGAATAGCCGGGTATATTGGCATCTACCCTCTTTTTTTCATCATCCTTGGAATAGTAAACGTTGGTCCAGTCATTCAAATGATGCTCGTTGATAAAGCTAAGCCAGTCTTTTTTATTACCCGAAGTTTCCTTGGCTACCGCGTACATTTTTACGCCGGCTGTTTTCCATTTAAGCCGGTACATTGAATCCAGGATGGGCAGCGTCTCCTGGCAATGACCACAGGTAGGATCCCAAAAGCAAACGATGGTAAACCTCGATGATGTGTCGGCATAGAGGCTTATCATTCTTCCTGTGCTATCGGGCAATGAAATATTCTCGGCGGGTTTACCCATTATATTCGGGATCAGGCTATAGGCCCTGTCGGTTATAGTTTTCTTGCCCTGGGGGGTAAGCCAGGAATATTCTCTTTGTGAAAAATACTTTTCAAACAAATGAACAAATACCGCATCTTCCCACATGTATTTCTGGTTCAGGTAACGGTTCACAAACTTTACAAGAAGAAACCGGGTGAGTTCTTCGCTGCCGCTTGCATAACCCAACATCCAGTCGATCTCTTTAATCACTGAGTCGGCGCTGGGATAAACGAGGGTATTGTAATATTTATCCAGTCTTTCTTCAAACAGGGAAGCAGGAGTACGGGCAATGCGTTCATCCCAAAAATTGACTCCATCCCAGTAATGAGATTTGAAATACCGGTAGGCAAATGTCGAATCATACTTACCACCGGGTTGTTGACTGGGAGGAGGTACCACCGGCTCTTCCATCAGGTGAAGCAATACGGAGAGAATATTGTCGGGATTCTTTGTAATAATACTTTTCCGGTAGGCATTGATGGAGGAATCGATTTTTTTCAATTCTGAACTCCAGTGCGTGGAATCTTTCGGGGTGGTAGAAGCTGCCAGGTTTCTACGGGCTGAATCAATTTCCCTGCCCAGCTTTCCCATTTCTGCCTGGTAGGAATCGAACAATACATTGTCCGGCGAACCGATGAATTGTTTTTTCTTCCGGATCGTAGCCGTATCGGCGATGATGGAAAAATGTTGCTGTTTGTCAACCAGTACTTCGAAGTAATTGTTCTTGGCAGGAAATACAACGATATAGATACCACCGCCCAGTTTTTTAGTTCCTTTAAAAACCGCTTCGCTTTTGTCGTTCAGCCTGGCAGAATCTACAATCGGAAACTGCTTGCCGGAATAATGACCGAGATAGATAAACTGGTTTTTAAAAGGCTTTAAAGTGACTTTTATCTCGTAACCATTTTGGGCGAAGGCAAAGGTGGTGAGCAGCAAAACAGGGATCGATAGCAATTTTTTCATGAGCCAGAATAATCCGGTAAAGATATTTTAAAAGGTTTAAAAAGTTAAACGGCAGATGTTTAAAGTTGGTTAATGAGAAAGACTCGTTTCCCGGCTGGATAGTTGTCCCTCCTCAAAAAAATCCACTCGCTATCCGTCCTGGGTATTGCCTTTATCAAAATCTTTAACCATTTAACCCTGAAACCCTTAAACCTGCCTACCGGGAGGCAGGCCGTTAAACCTTTAAACTGTTAGCTTTGCGCCGTGAAAAGAAAGAGAAAAAATACGATCCTGGAAAAATTCCTTATCGAGGATTATGCGGCGGAAGGCCGTTCGCTGGGTCGCTGGCAGGGAAAGGTGGTCTTTGTAGAAAGGACAGTGCCCGGTGATATAGTTGATGTTTTCCTTTTTAAAAACAAAAAAGACTGGGCCGAGGGTTATCCACTGGTCTTTCATCAATTATCGCCGTCGAGGGTACAACCGTTCTGCTCCCATTTCGGCGACTGCGGCGGTTGCCAGTGGCAGATGGTATCCTATGAGCAGCAATTGCAATTCAAGCAGCAGCAGGTGAAGGATGCCCTGCAACGGATCGGCAAGATCCCTTTGCCCGAAATCCTCCCGATCGTGGGTGCGAAGGAAGACAGATACTACCGCAATAAGTTGGAATATACGTTCGGAACCTATCGATATATTCCTGAATCAGAATTGCCCCCCCGCCCCCCGAGGGGGGGATTGTTGAACCCTAAAGGCGAAGAGTCATTAAAGAATGAAGGAGATAAAACATCAACTTCATTACACATAGAAAATTTCGAAACATCGGAGTCTTCCCAAGTCCCCCCTTCGGGGGGCGGGGGGGCTGAGCCTTCCCAAAATCCCCCCTTGGGGGGTGGGGGGGCCGGAGGGGCCGGATTTCACGCCAAAGGCCTTTGGGACAAAATCGTAGACATAAAAAAATGTTACCTGCAATCCGAACCCTCCAACCAGGTGAGAGAGGTGATCAGGGACTATGCCAAAGCCAATCAACTTTCCTATTATGATGTTCGCCATCACACCGGTTTTTTGAGGAATGTACAACTCCGTATTTGCACTACCGGGGAAGTAATGGTGAACGTGATCGTAGGGGAAAATGACAAGGCAAAAATTGAAAGACTTTTATCATACCTGGAGCAGCAGGTTCCGGCCATCACCACCTTGTTGTACACTATCAATACAAAATGGAATGATAGCCTGCATGACCTGGAGCCTGTGATCTATTCAGGTAAAGGATTTGTAATTGAGAAGCTGGAAGATTTTAAATTCAAGATCGGACCTAAATCATTTTTCCAAACGAATACACGTCAGGGTGAAGAGTTGTACAGGATCGCCAGGGATTATGCGGAGCTGACGGGAAAGGAGACCGTCTATGATCTCTATTGCGGTACAGGTAGCATCGGGATTTTTGTAAGTAAGGGAGCAAAAAAAATCATCGGCGTGGAGATGATCGAGGCCGCGATTGAAGATGCCAGGGAAAATGCAACCCTGAACAATTTAACGGATGCTGAATTTTATGCCGGGAACGTAATTGATATTTGCAACAATGATTTTTTTGCAAAGCACGGCCGCCCGGATGTCATCATCACAGATCCGCCGAGAGCCGGCATGCATGAAAAGCTGGTGAAAAAGATCCTTGATATCGCAGCCCCGGTGGTTGTGTATGTAAGTTGCAACCCGGCTACGCAGGGGAGAGACCTGAATTTATTGGGCGAAAAATATGAGGTCACCCGCATTCAACCGGTAGACATGTTCCCGCATACACAGCATATCGAAAATGTGGTGCAGTTGAAACTAAAAAAATCATCGTCGAACCTTTGATCCTATTCTCCGTTTAGGTTAGATCATATCGGCTAAATTTGCAGCATGAGCAATTTCCAGACCTACCGACCCAACAGGTTTCCTCCTGTTGTCAAGAACCTGATCATAGTAAATGTCTTAGTTTTTATAGCCCAATTGACGTTTGGCAACAACAATCCTTATGTGATCGAGAATCTCTTTGCACTGCACGATGTACAGTCCGTTTATTTTAAACCCCATCAGCTGATCACATATATGTTTCTGCATGGCGGGTTTGAGCACATCCTGTTTAATATGTTCGCTCTTTGGATGTTTGGCAGTCTGCTGGAAAATCATTGGGGCGCCAAGAGATTCCTGCAATTCTATATCATTTGCGGTATAGGAGCAGGGCTATTGCACCTGGGGGTACTATATATGGAGTTGAAACCAGCGTGGGATTATATACACCAGTTTCCACAAGAGGAGCAGGAAAAAGCAATTTATGGTGCCACTAGGGTAATTGCTGA
>DASSFT010000336.1:0-2569 GCA_035694045.1 Chitinophagaceae bacterium | reverse complement strand
TCCTCCGCCGAGCAGGGTAATCAATTGGACAGGATAAAAGCCGATCTTATCGGTGAGGTAACCTCCAAAGAACGCCCCTGTGAATGCCCCCGCTCCAAATAAGCTGAACACAAATCCGGCTTCGCCGATGCTATAACCCATTTGCGGACTGGTGAGATAAAGCGTCATGAACGGGATCACCATAGTCCCGCTCCGGTTGATCAGCATTACAAGCGACAATAACCAGGTTGACCTTGACAGACCTGAGTAAGCATTGCGATATGTTCTTGCGGTAGTTGTGAACATAGACGAGGCGCAAAGTTATGGGTTGTCAGCTCTCAGGTGTCAGATGTGAGAAGTGAGATGTGTCCCGATAGCCATCGGGATGTGAGATGCGGTCACAAGTCTATTCACATTTGATTATTGGCGCATCGAAGTAGGCGGCATACTGGGCCATGCCATGCTGGTACCCGGCTTCTGCAAACCAGGATACCGCAGTATTGAGCGTGTCTTTTCCCGAAACCGAAATAGTGATGAGTTTTCCATTGCCATTGGTCTGCATGTAGCCCGAAAAACCGCTTCGCAGTTCGAGGACGGCCAATCCTGTACTCATTAATGTAAAAACAGTATTCAGGCTTGTTGTCATACTCCGGTACCCAACCGAAACAGTTGAAGCGGAGGGTCCCGGCAGGTAGAGCTCGCCCAACTGGGTTATCTTATTACAGCAGGGGAATTTAGGTACGATATCATTGGTATTTTCGATCCTTTCCGACTGCGGAAATTTTTCATTGAAATCATTGGCAAAAACTTCATTCCCTGGCGCCGGTGCCGCGAAACTGATTACATTGATATTATTCTTCGGGTGACCGCTTTTATCAAATTTTGATGAAAGGTAGGACGCATACACCATCGCGAGGTTCCCTCCAAGGCTGTGACCAGTCAGGACAAGCGAATGTTCGCCGACTTTTTCTGAGAGAAAAGCCCAGAGTGATTTGCCGCTCGACCTGTCTCTCATTCTTTCAATATTTTGCCAGGCAACATAAGAGCCATGCGATATAGCTGCGTTTTCTTTTTTGCAATAGGGCCAGGGATCCTGGGTGGTTACATTCAGGTCGTTGCTGATCCAGTTGTTAAATGCATCTTCTGTAAAAGACATTAAGGAACCCCGGATCGCGATGACATAGGTATTGCTATCGGTTGCTACGAAAACATGATTGCCTGCGATTGGCAATGGGTTCCAGGCTATTTTCCACCCGGGCATATACTGGTCCAACTGCTGTTGCGGGTTCGAGCAATAAGCAATTTGAGAGAAAATACAGGCTGTAGTGTCGGTAAATACCGGTATGACTTTTTCTTCTTTCTTTTCCCCGGCCACAAGATCTTTGTTCCCGGATTCTTTACAACCAAACAGGAGGGAAAGAGCAACAATAAAGTAAAAATGGTGTTTCATAAGCAGAATGAATTGGTGACTTTAACGAATACAACAGAAAGTTAGCTTTCATCCGTGAAAAAAGTAAACCCTTTTTTCTTTCGGTTGTAATAAAAAAAATTGGGGCCAGGATAGACATCCAGCCCCGTTTTTAAAATCCAATATCCTATGAAAAACCAGGACAATGATAGTAATAATAATTCTGAAATGAAATACCACGATAAGGTATTTTTTCAACATTAAAGCAGAATTAATTCAATTGTGTTGCATAAACACGCAGGTTAGATAAATTAAATTACTCATATACAGCAGGGAACATAGTTTTGTCCTTTCAATTTCTATAAATGGCGTTATTCAAAACTTTCGGCTCCAATCCTTCAGGTTCCGACCTGGAAAAAATAAAAAGATTGTCACCCCACTACCGCGATGGGGTATTCCATAATCTTAGCCAGACTGAGTCCCTGGTTAAAGGAGCATCCGTTCCCCGGATCATGTGGCGATTCTTTACCAAACCTAAAAATACTGCTCCTCCAAAAGCGTTGCCTTCTGTAAAGACAAACCTGGGATCTTTCGCTGGCGACTCCGCAGTTATCGTATGGTTTGGACATTCATCCTATTATATCTATATCAACGGGATGCATATTCTTGTTGATCCCGTTTTCAGTGGACATGCTTCGCCGTTTTCATTTACGGGCAAAAGCTTCAGGGGTTCAGACGTTTATACTGTTGATGACCTTCCGGCTATCGACCTGTTGATATTGACCCATGATCACTACGATCATCTTGATTACAATACAGTAAGGCAGTTACGCTCAAAGACCAGCCGCATTTGTACTTCGGTCGGTGTGGGTTCGCATTTAAGATATTGGGGCATTAACCCATCGATCATAACCGAACTTGACTGGTGGGATAGTTTCCGGGTAACCAAAGGCAACGCTGAAATTCTTGAACTGGTCGCTGCCCCCGCCCGTCATTTTTCCGGTCGGTCTCTTACGCGAAACAAAACGCTCTGGTCATCTTTCATACTTAAAACCGGTAGCTACCGCATTTACATAGGTGCCGACAGTGGTTATGATGCTCATTTCAAAACTATTGGTGAAAAGTATGGTCCGTTTGATCTGGCATTGCTCGAATGTGGTCAATACAACGAATGGTGGCCCT
>DASSFT010000335.1:0-3551 GCA_035694045.1 Chitinophagaceae bacterium | reverse complement strand
AACTCTTCCCGGATGGCGCCATAGCTGGTATGAAAGATCGGTTTCTTCCTTAATCTCAACGTGACTGTAAGAATCGCAAACTGGTCCCTGAATTTATTTTTAAAAACACTTTCCCGGTAACCAAATGCGCAATCGCTTACTGTAAAAGTCACTGTTTTCTTTTCTTTCAAATGAAAGGCTTCCAGGTTCCAGAACACTTCTGCGAGTTCAACACCGTAAGCGCCGATGTTCTGCATCGGTGAAGCACCAACATTACCCGGTATCAGCGACAGGTTTTCAATACCCGCCCAGCCCCGCTTCAGGCAATACTGAACAAATTGATGCCAGTTCTCCCCTGCCCCGGCTCTTACATACACATATTCCTCGTCCTCGTGGAGCTCCGCTATTCCCTTCACTTCGTTTTTTGCAACGAGACCTTCGAAATCCCTGGTCAAAAGGATGTTGCTTCCGCCTCCCAGGATAAAGACCGGCAATCGCGGCTCGCTGCTGATCAATTGTTCAAGCTCTTCCAGGCTGGAAAATGAAGCAAAACGACGGGCTCTTGCATCAATGCCAAATGTGTTGAAAGGTTTTAATGAAATATTTTCCTCAATTTGCATGAAGACCCGGTTTCAAATGCTTTTAAAAAAACGGTAAGTGCGCTGGCAAATTAACATTAATTCATGAGTGCAAAAACAGCAACGATAATTGGTGTTACAGGATTGATTGGCGGTTGCCTGTACGAATTGCTGAAAGAGGATAAGAGTTTTGAAACCATCCGTCTCATCGTCCGCCGGCCAATGCCTAAAGATGATGCACGGACCGAAATAAAACTGGTTGATTTTAATGATGCCGAGTCTTTAATGCTCGCTATCGATGGCAGCGATGCTGTGTTTTGCACAGTTGGCACCACGAACAAAAAAGTAAAAGGTGATAATGAAGCCTATCGGAAAGTGGATTATGATATCCCGGTAAAAGCTGCTCGATTTTGTAAAATGAGAGGCTGTGAAACTTTCCTACTGGTTTCTGCGATAGGCGCCAACAGCAAAAGCAATAATTTTTATTTACGCCTGAAGGGAGAAGTCGAAGAAGCAGTAAAAGAAACAGGGCTGCAATCCATTCATTTCATGCGACCATCATTCTTGCTGGGTCACCGGAAAGAGAACCGGCCGGGGGAAACGATCGGTAAAGTCATTATGAAAGCCACCAGTCCTTTTTTGCTGGCTGGCCTTCGCAAATACCGGCCAATCCATGCAAAACTTGTAGCCCGGGCAATGATTAACGTGGCAAAAGAAAACAGGCCGGGGATCTTTGTGTATGAGTATGATGAAATCAAGGCGCATAGTTAAAACTGGACAAGGCTTTCTTTATTTACTTTAACCGCTGTAGCTTTAATACACAGCGCTTAAAAGTTGTAGCCAACCATTACCTTGAACCTGAAATCAACTATACTATTTTCGGTTTATGTTTTTTTGATCGCCCGGGAACTCCCGGCACAGGTCAAATATTCCAGGGTGAATGTAGACACCCAGCTAAAAGATACGTTTTCATTTGACCAGGAGTGGGACTACGCCTGGGATGTTTTTAAAGATGACAGTACAGGCGAATTCATTAAAGCGAGTGATCAGCCATTGACCGCTGCGGACACCACGCATTTATTTTTTACTGCTAAGTGTTCAACGAATGTGCAGGGAGGATACGATATCCGGTATTGCTATGCGAAAAAAGAAAGCAGCGATATTGTGCTGACATTTTCAGATGGTCTTCCCGCCTATGCCAGCGAATACTACGTTTATATTAAAGGCGATAGCTTCAGCTTCAGGCCAAAAACAATTTACCCGGCATTCACCCGCGGTCAAAAAATTTCTTACAGGATAACAAAACAAAAACTAGTATTAAACAGGAATGCTTATTCGCCAGGAGATATAATCATTGGTTATATTGACATCGGTTTCCTGGAAATAGTTTCTGCCCCTGGCCATAAAACCGAGCAACATCCACTTTATTTGAGAGGCTATATCAAAACATTACTTAAAAACAGTAATAACCGCGACACGCCATGACAGGCATTATCCATTTTGAAACTTTCCTTGTAGCAGGTATACTGTTGAACCTTACCCCGGGTAATGACACCATCTTTATATTGACCAAAAGCATTGCACAGGGAAGGAAAGCGGGCATCCTGTCAGTAGCCGGTATTGCCACCGGTTCCCTCATCCATACTACGCTGGCCGCATTGGGTCTGTCGATCATCATTGCCAAATCTATCGTGGCTTTTACAATCGTAAAATATGCAGGGGCAGTTTATTTACTATACATAGGTTTTAAAATGATCTTCGAAAGAACCTTACTGGGAACTGAAATACCACTCAAGGCTGCAAGAAGCAACCCGCTTAAAATATACAGGGATGCGGTACTCACCAATGTGCTGAATCCTAAAGTAGCTATGTTTTTCATCGCCTTCCTTCCCCAGTTCATAGACCCCAGCTACCAAAACAGCATCCTCCCCTTTATGCTCCTGGGAATTACCTTCACCATAACCGGCACCCTCTGGTGCCTGGTCCTGGCAAACTTCTCCGCTTATCTTTTTGCCCGGCTACGGGACAACAAAAGATTTGCAGGTTATCTCAATAAAATCAGCGGCGCCGTTCTCATAGCCCTTGGGATAAGGATCGCATTTACCAGCCGGGAACAGTGAGCCTGCAGGTACCGGGGGTCAGAAAAAATTAAACCCCAACACGATCCCATTTGCTTAGCTTTGTCGACGCAAAAGCCTCCATGAAAGCGAATCTTTAGTCCTGCCACCGCTTTTATCAATTAACCAAAATACAGTAAAATGAAACAGATTCTTTCTTTGTTTACAATTGGGCTGGCTTTTGTCCTTGTTTCCTGCGGTAATGACAAAACAGCCAGCGAAGGTTCCTCTTCGTCCTCCGAGAAAAAAGACAATTCAATGGTAGAAAAAAACCTGGCCGCCACTCGTACGGTGACCAAGGCTTTTGAAACAGGTGATGTGAGTATGATTGACAGTGTCGTAGCGAGCGATTTTGTGGATCATACCGAGCGCGGCGACAAAAACCGCGATAGCCTGAAAGCTATGATCGTTGCTTCCTACGCTGATAGCAAGGATTCCAAAACAGAGGTTTTAAAAGAGCTCGCTGATAACGATTATGTTTTTTCCTGGCTTCGTTTTACCGGAACTACCAGCGGCAAAATGGGAATGCCTGCCGGCCCATATGATATGAATGCTATTGAGCTTGTCAAGTTCAAAAACGGGATGGCAGTGGAACATTGGTCATTCATGCAACCAAAAGATATGATGAAAATGATGGCCCAAATGGGGCAAATGGGCGAGCAGAAGAAAAAGTAGATTGATTAAGTAGATTGGATTGATTAACGATATAGACAAAGCCACCTGCCAACCGAGCGGGTGGCTTTTGTTTTGAACTGCCAGTCGGTCTTAATAAAGTCCGGAACAGCGCTGGCTTTTTGTGAACAAAGTATAAAGGACATTGTTTAAACATTAAAACTTATGTTTATGGCAACAACAAAATGGGTACTGGACCCGGCAC
>DASSFT010000334.1:0-2849 GCA_035694045.1 Chitinophagaceae bacterium | reverse complement strand
GTATAGCGGGGAAAAAAGCAACCTTCTTCCGCGCCATGCCCAATACTGCAATTGCCATTCGCGAAAGCATGACTTGTATTTGCAACAAAGACGCGGATGAGGCAAACATAAAATATGTCAACGAACTGTTCAGCAAGCTGGGTAAGGTGGTAACGATCGATGAAAAGCTTATGGATGCCTCAACCATTCTTGGCGCTTGCGGCACTGCTTATGCCATGCGTTATATCAGGGCCAGTATTCAGGGAGGGATCGAGATAGGCTTTGATGCGGCAACTGCATCCCTGATCGCCGCGCAAACTGTGAAAGGAGCTGCCGAGTTATTGTTGCAAAAAGGAACTCACCCCGAGCAGGAAATAGATAAAGTCACAACTCCCAAGGGTTGTACGATCGCGGGTCTCAATGAAATGGAACACCAGGGATTCAGTTCATCGTTGATCAAAGGCATTGTGGCTAGCTATAAGAAGATTGCGAAAGATTAATGAATCGCTTTTCGCTCTTTAATAAAACTTACCCGTTTCCATATCGACCTGCATCGGGAAAACATACATATAAGTAGTAGAAACTGGTATGTTGATCGGTGTTGTTGTAGGTATATATACTTTTACGTTTCTACCTCCAATACATCCCAGGAAATCAAATGTGTTTCCCTGTCTCAATACTCTGAATGGAAGAAATCCAGGCTTGACATAGAGCTGCTTTCCGTCTGTAAATCCCCAATATTCAGTAATCGGCACCTCTTTTCCATCCTGCTCAATCGTCACCTCTGTCGAGATCTCAAAGGTTTTGAATTTGAAATTGGCATATGCGGGTTTATTTTTTTTGAAATCATCAAACGATAGGTATATCCCGCGGTTCAGACTGTCAGCAAGCAGTACAGGAATATCAAACCGCTTCCTGTAGTTCAGGATAATTTCATCCCTGGAAAATTTCTTCCGGCTGGCCACCGTAGCAGCCACATCCAATGAATGGATCTTTGTAACAAGCGCATCGAACGGCATCAACAGGAGATTACAATCGCTATAGTCATTTGCTCTATCAATCTTAAAATCCTGGGTAAGGCGTGCCACTGCCTGGTAGCTCGAATCTGCCGTGCAGAACGCATCAATATCTGCGAGGCAAACAGTATTGCGACTTGCTGATTTTGAGCCATAGTCAGGATGGATTGATTGGGTCTCATCGCTGGTGCTATTGTATTTCAACGTCCTGTTCGTCGACTCATATTCCAGCCATAATTTTTTCACGACGATAAGCAGGGTTTGCGAAGAAGAAGGATCGAGATTGTTTTTGAAATATTCGTTGAGCCGTTTGTTAAGGAAATTTTGCAGGCCACCGGGTGCTACAAACTTTGTATGATTGTCCGGTTCCCGGTAAGTGGCATAACCAATCTTTGAAGTATCAAACCGCAGGTCAACTACCTCTATTTTCTTAAATGGAATCTTGTACTCCTCTTCATATTGCGACACATCACGTTTAAGATATTGGGTCTTTAGTTTTGAAATATCCCGGAATTTTTGACCATGGCAGACCAGGGTCATGGTTGCGAGGCAACAGCAGGAAACGAATACACGAATAAGGTTCATCTTTTTCTAATTATAGCTGGCAGAAACATCGGACTCAATAAAACGCCTGTTGTTTATAGACTACGCCGTCTTTCATCACAAATACCACCTTTCCAAAAACCTTTGAATCCTTCAGCGGATCGCCATCTACCGCCACGATGTCGGCCAGTTTGCCGGGCTCAATGCTACCCAGCTTTTCTTTTTCTCCTAAAAGATCGGCCGCATTGATAGTTGCCGATTTGATAGCATCCATTGGTTTCATCCCGGCTTCGATCATATAACCAAACTCCAGCCAGTTCATTCCATGTTTGTATACACCGGCATCTGTTCCAAACGCGATCTTTACCCCGCTTTTATAAGCTTTGGCAAAAGTGGCCTTGATCTTTGGCCCGATTTCCAGGGCCTTTGCCCGAACAACGTCCGGATAATAGCCAGGCTTTGCTGCCGAATCGGCCACAGACGCGCCGGCGGTCAGGGTAGGCACATACCAGGTACCATATTGTTTAGCCAGTGCCATAGCTTCATCATCCATAAATGTTCCATGTTCAATTGAATTGACGCCTGCACGTATAGCCCTTTTCATGCCCTCGGCACCATGAGCATGTACCGCTACCCTGAAACCATAATCTTTGGCTGTTTCAACGATAGCTTTTATCTCTTCTTCTGTGAATTGCGGATTACTTCCGCTTTTGGCTATGCTCAATACGCCACCGGTAGCGGTGATCTTGATAAGATCTGATCCTTCTTTGTACCTCTGGCGAACAGCTTTGCGGCATTCGTCGGGACCGTTAGCTACCGCCTGGGCTGGACCCGGATCACCCATTAAGTCGGCGCGATAACCATTGGTAGGGTCAGCATGCCCACCGGTTGTTGCTATAGCTTTTCCAGCTGTATATATGCGAGGCCCTTTTATAAGTCCCTTATTGATGGCATTGCGTAGGGAGATATTGACGCCGGATCCCCCGAGATCTCTGACTGTTGTGAAACCTGCCATTAATGTCGTTTCGGCAAACCCCACCGATTGAAATGCATAATCGGCCGGGTTAAGTGTAAATTCCTGCAAATACCTGTTAGGATTGGTCTCTTCTTCAAGGTGAACATGCATGTCGATCCAACCCGGGGTGACTGTTTTGGTTTTGAGATCGATAGTTTTATCATTTGTTCCCGGTTTGGAAAAGCCGCTTTCAACCGCAGTTATCTTATTTTTTTCAATAATAATGGTCATGTTTTTCCTGGCTTCATCCGACAAACCATCGATCAAAGTGCCGCACCAGATATAGGTTTTTTGTG
>DASSFT010000333.1:0-3196 GCA_035694045.1 Chitinophagaceae bacterium | reverse complement strand
GGGTGCTGACTATCTGGTATGATAACAACAGCAACATGAATCTAAGCTGGGGCGATGATAAACGCAAAATGAAAGCCTATGTTTCATTCAAAGAACTCGACAAGCTCACTGCCGGCGGTGGCTCGGATATAGATGTGGATGGAGCAATCAAAGTGAATTCATTGACCCTTCACATATCGGGCGGTTCTGATTTTGATGGAAAAATAGAAGCCAGCGATTTGAAAGTGGAGGCGAGTGGAGGCAGCGATGTCAAAATTTCCGGCACGGTGAAAAACCTGGATATTGAAGCTAGTGGAGGCAGCGATTTCAAGGGATATGATTTGACGACTGATGTATGTAAACTGGAGGCTAATGGTGGAAGCGATGTTTATATTACCGTCAATAAAGAATTGACCGCGGAAGCAAGCGGGGGCAGCGATGTTTTTTATAAGGGTAATGGCACTGTCCGCGATCTCAAATCGAGTGGTTCATCAAGCATTAAAAAAACAAGCCGTTGATACGTTTAAAAAATTTATACATGAAAAAGATAATTGGAATAGTAGCTGCTGTGTTGTTGGCTTGCGGCCTGAGAGCGCAGCAAACCATGAGTGATCCGAATGTGCAGGTAAGGGAAGCAAAGAATTTCCATGCCATACATGTCGGTAGTGCATTCGACATCTATCTCTCCCAGGGAAATGAAGAGAAAGTCGCGGTCAGCGCCGCCAGCGAAAAAGATCTTGCCAATATAACCGTTGAAGTAAAGAACGGTGTATTGTACGTTGGCTGGGATAAAAAAGGTAAATGGGGCAGGGGCAATAAAAAACTGAAGGCCTGGATATCGTTTAAAATGATTGATGAACTCAACGCCAGTGGGGCCTGTGATGTGGATATTGCCGGCACAATAAAGACGAAAGATCTGAATATAGAATTGTCAGGAGCTACAGATCTTTCCGGCAAGATCGAAGTATCTAATATTCTGACGATGCGTCTCAGCGGTGCATCCGATGCCAAGCTAAGCGGCGTTGCCCCAAAACTGAATATCGAGGCAAACGGAGCCAGTTCTTTCAAAGGGTTTGATTTTGCGGTTGATTACTGCAATGCCGAAGCATCCGGTGCAAGCGATATCAAGATCACGGTCAACAAAGAACTTACCGCCAATGCCAGTGGCGCAAGTGATGTCAATTATAAAGGAGGTGGCGTTATTCGCGATATCAAAACCAGCGGGGCGAGCAGTGTCTCCCGCTCTTCATAAGTCATATACATAGGGTTAATATAGAACAACGAAAAAGCTCCTGGGGTTTGGGAGCTTTTTTTATGTTTCGGGAAATAAAAAAACCCGCCTGATTGACGAGTTTTTTTTGTTGCGAAGGGGAGGATCGAACTCCCGTCCGCCAGCCGGCGGATATGAGCCCAGGCTATTTAAGACTATTGATCATTTGCCATAGAAATTCTCTGCCCCTGGCTGTTTTTAGTTGTTTTTCACGTTTCGTGGCCTGAGCTTTAATTCCAAAATTCTCAGTATAAACTAATTTCCATGGCCTGTACTTTATGGTCCAGCCTTTGATCGAAAGCTCGTTGTGCGATTTAAGTCTTGCATTAATATCTGAGGTAAACCCTATGTAAATCTTTTTGAAAGATTCGCTGTATAAAACATAGACGTTAAACATAGATAGCTTTACTAAAACGACCTCAATTACAAAGATGATCGAATGTCCTTTCGCCACCGCAGTTAGATGTTCATTAATAAACAGAAAAAAACGTCTGATTGACGAAGTTTTTCTGTTGCGAAGGGGAGGATCGAACTCCCGTTCCGCCGGTTGGCGAACGAATATGAGTCCGTCGACAAATAAAAAAACCCGTCTGATTGACGAGTTTTTGATGTTGCGAAGGGGAGGATCGAACTCCCGACCTACGGGTTATGAGCCCGTCGAGCTACCGCTGCTCTACTTCGCGATATGGGCAGCAAAGATAAAGGTCAGATGCTTACCTTCCAAACAATATATTCAAAGTCACAGTAGTATTATTTAATATGTTTGCGTTTGAACATCAGGACAGCAAGTAAACTATAGTGGATGCTATGAGTTAAGGACTATCGACTCCGAACTAACGACTATAGACTGGCCAATCTGTCTTACCTTTGCGACCCGCAAAATGAAAGCAGGCTTTGTCAACATATTTGGAAGACCCAACGCAGGTAAAAGCACTTTGCTCAACACATTGATGGGCGAGAAGATGGCGATCGTCTCTCCCAAGGTGCAAACGACACGTCACAGGATCAAGGCAATACTTACTGAAAAGGATTACCAGGTTGTTTTTTCCGATACACCCGGAATTATCGAACCTAAGTACAAACTTCATGAGAAGATGATGGCCGCTGTAAAAAGCGCCCTCGAGGACGCCGATGTAGCGCTGCTGATCGTGGATGTCAATGAGAACTGGCAGGAAGCCGATACGATCTTTGAAGCATTGAAGTTGAAAGTGCCGGCCATTGTTGTCATCAATAAGATCGACAGGGCCAGCCAGGAAAAAATAAAAGAGGCAACTGGTTTTTTTGAAAGCAAAACCTATTGCAAAAAGCTGCTCACTATTTCAGCAACAAGTGGTATCAATATCAAGCAGTTCATGAAACCGATACTGGAACTGTTGCCGGAGGCCGAGCCATTCTACCCCGGAGACGATATAAGTGACCTGCCCACAAAATTTTTTGTAGGTGAGCTGGTACGCGAAAAGATCTATGAATTGCTTTCCGATGAGTTGCCTTATCAAACCGCTGTGCTGGTTCGGGAGTATAAGGAAAAAACGACCCTGGTGAAGATCGTCGCCGACATCATTGTACAGCGCGAAACACAAAAGGCGATATTGCTGGGAGAAAAGGGAAGTATGATAAAAAAGATCGGCACCGAGGCACGGAAAGAGATTGAAAAATTTTTACAGCAAAAGGTTTTTTTGGAACTGTTTGTAAAGGTGAAGCCGAAATGGAGAGAGAATGAGATGCAGTTGAAAGAATATGGATACTAGATGCTGGATGGAGGATGCTGGATGGAGGATGCTGGATGCTGAGTAATGACGTCGTCATTGAGGACGTAGTGAGGTTTTTTGGAGTGCAAAGGCGGTAGCAGAATTCCAGCAGAGGAGAAAATAATAAAAAAACAAAATGTCATTTACATTAGCCATAGTAGGTCGCCCCAATGTGGGAAAGAGCACATTGTTCAATCGC
>DASSFT010000332.1:0-3994 GCA_035694045.1 Chitinophagaceae bacterium | reverse complement strand
TTTATTCCGTGGACTTTCCAGGATGTAGATACATTGCTCGCCAGGATCAGGGGCGTTCATAACCTGACGACACCTGAAGAATATATCCGCATGATCGCATTAAGCCGGATCATGCTGCCGAACATAAAGAACATACAGGCCAGCTGGCTAACTGTTGGCAAACAAACCGCCCAGTTATGCCTGAACGCAGGCGCCAATGATTTTGGTTCTATCATGCTTGAAGAGAATGTGGTCAGTGCAGCAGGCGCTCCTCATCGTTTTACTTATAAAACCATCCAGGATGCTATCCGTGAAGCGGGGTTTGAGCCACAATTGAGGAACCAGCAATATGAGTGGCGGGAGATCCCGGAAACGATCGAGGAACAGGTGATCAATTATTAATTTTCCATTTATAATTAATCGTCGGCCATGAGATTTCTTCCAATTCTCTTGTTGGTTACCCTGTTCTTTTATTCCTGCCAAACCAACCGTGTTGACTCATTGCAGGATGTTTTGACGGCCGTTTCTCCCGCTGGGCAGGAAACGACAATTGACCCTTCGATGGAAAACATAATCGAAGGCAAAAAAGGAACAAGGATTTTTATTCCCGCTAATGCATTTCAATTTAAAGACGGAACACGACCAACTGGAAAAATTGAGGTCCTACTAAAAGAGTTTTATTCGGTTTCCGAATTTATGAGCAACAACCTGTCATCACTCTCGGACAGTTTTTTATTGGAGACCGGAGGGATGCTGTTTATTTCTGCCACTGCGGATGGAAAGGAATTGGAGATGGACAAAAACAAATCCTGTGTTGTTGCTTTCCCTGGTAAAAAGACCGGGACTGAAATGAATATTTTTTACGGCGATACTGTTCCCGGTAATAAGATAAACTGGCAACCTGGAGCCTGGGCAACTGAAGGTGGGAGGGATGAGCAGTTAATGGATAGCAGTCTGTATGAAAACAGTATCTCTATCTGTGGATATACCACGACTATCGACGATAACTATGTTGAATGGCGAATTAACCATCCTGACAGCACCGCTTTTGAATATGTGCGGAAGAATTTTAAGCCATCCGACACTACGCTGGTAAATTATCTGTGCAAGCGAGGAGGAAGGGCAGGCATGTTTATCAACATTGATAAAGCCGGCAAAATAACCGACATAAATTTCAAACCGGGGAGCCCGGGTTGGGATACAACACCTGCGTCTTTACGCAAACCCATCAGCGATTTTTTTAAAACATTTCCTGCTTTCAAAATGACACCGGCCAGAAGCCAGGGTAACTATTTATACCTGGATCTTTGTTGCCATTCTGACTTCAACCATGAGAAATACAAAGAAAGATTTGACAACAAGTACTCACAATACCGTAACAAGGCCATCCAAAAAATCGATCCTTCGGAATTAAACTACTATGTTCTTTCAACTCCCCGCCTGGGATGGATCAACTGTGATCGTTTTTTGAATGACAGTACAGAAAAGACCGATTTTATTGTAAAGCTGCCTGAGACAAAAGAAGCAAAGGTCATGATCGTATTTGAAAACATCAGGAGCATTATGCAGGGTGAGCTGGTAAACGGGGAGTTTAAGTTTCCGAATGTACCTGTGTCCTCTAAAGTCAAGGTGATGGGAATTTCTTACAGTGATGGAAAACCTATGTTGAGTAAAATGACGGCGATTGTAAACAAACAGGCTTTTACATTGGCGCCATTCCGTGAGTTTTCGCTGGAAGAACTTGAGGGAGAATTAAATAACTGATTAAGGTTCGAGGGGACCTGGTTTTAAGAACAACTCGGCTGCGGATTCCCTCATACTCTGGTCAGTTTTTTCGCATGAATTCCGTTGTTTTTCCATTGGTTTCGAAACCTTGGCGAAGGATATTTGTAATCGGATGCATTTTAGTCGGACGTTCCGATTTTGCTAGCGATCTGTATTCATGAGAACAAAGTTGCCACTCGATTGGTGATGCCTGCTTATCTTACTTAATCAAGCCCGGGATGCCGGGCATGTCTCTCTTTGCAGATAACAGGCGGTCTGAATGGTGGTGGTGGCGGGGGAGGGCAGGCCTGGGAGGGCCCAACAGCGTGAAGCCTATTCAAAAGGAGCCCTTTAAAATGCAAAAGCATGGCGATTGAAAACCGAAGATGCAAAATTGAAAGATAGACTGAAGTCTTCTCAAAAATAAATCAGCCGTTGTGGTTAGTGTAACCCACAACGCTGAAATACTAACCATAACGTTTGAAAATAATAAGTTTTCTTCCTGTTAATTCAACTGATTATTGCAAAAAAATTATAGCTTTTTACTATCTTCAATGCTCACCAAAGAAAAGGAGGTATTCATGCAATCTACAGATTATTCATGGAAACCTTCGGTCGGTATCGCCTGACCGGGTTGCTCCATTCAAATATCTGAGACACGCTAAGTGTCAAAGGCCACGCACCACGGTGCGTGGCCTTCTGTTTAAAACAATAGAGATGCTATCTGCCTGACAGTTCCCGCAACATTATAGACTACCGGTAAAACTATTTGCGGGAAATGTAGCCTACATTTTAATAGATATTTTTTGTAACCCGGCCGTTTTGGCTTTTAAAATCCCATCAACACGGATTATCATTCCTTTTCTCCTGGTAAATTCAACATCAATATCGTGATTTCGATATCGAATGTTTTTAATTGAAAACGATTCCCAACCCATATCAATCGGATCGATCATCAAATTACCCGATTCCTGTGGAGTGATGCCCGCAACGTGTTGCATAATCAAATCGATCCATGAGGAATGATTGTAGTCAAGATTTTCCATGAATGGTGTCCCCGTATGTGGATCATAGCGTTCTGCAATATTCGGTCTCTGAACATCACCGTTTGGGAAGTGCATCCGGGTATACCGGTCGAGAAGAGTTGCTGCCTTCTTACGTAGCGAAGAATCAATCGCCTTAGCAGCCCACAATACCCCATCAACAACATGACAAGTTGTGCGAGGCCAGGTTGCATAATTCCAATATGTCCAACCAGATTCCTGCAATTGCGCATATTTCTCATAATCCAGCGGAAGCGACGGTAGTGGATATTCTGTCCAAAAAGTAGCCGGGTTAAAGACATGTTCCAACATCGGCAGATGTTTACGTTCTGCTATTTTCGCCCAAAAAACGTAAAATCCGGTTGTAGATTTAACCCTCGCCTGTTTATGTTCTATTGGTTTTATATCATAGAAAAACCTATCATCTTCATTCCACATCACTGAAAGAAGTTGAGTGCGTGTCCGTTCACTCATTGTTGAAAAAAGTCTTTCATTGGCAGTATCGTTCAACAATTTGGCAAGACTTGCGGCGGCGCAAAAGTTTTTATAAGCATAATTGGTCTGATCAACGGTTGCCAGGCGATGGTCTGCCGAGCCATAGTAGACCCGGTACAATTCTTCCGCTGTTTGGGGCCAGTGCAAATCCGGATCTGTTACTACAGTATTGCGGATCTTGTTAACCAACTCCATGTCTTGAACCGAATTCGAACCATCGGGAGTATAGGTCCTGCTGCGTTCATTCCGGAATATTTCAGGTATTGGATCGAAATAAAAATAGCGTGCGCTCCATTCCTGCCCGGCCGAATTACTCCATGGGTATGTTTCGTAAAGGCCGTCTTTATCTATATCGAATAAACGTTGATACGACTGAAGATTAGTGCACATTTGCGGCCATACTTCCCGAAGTGTTTTTCGTCCTTCCTGCGGGTGCACACACAACGCTCCTCTAAAAGCATCAATAGCATAGTTCTGGTAAGGTACGGAGCGCCCTAATACATCGCGATTACTTTCATCTCCATCAATACCCCAATCCCAAATATGATTGGAAAGATACCCATCGTTGAGATTCCCTGGGGCGAAAAATTCCCTAGTAGTTGAAAATGCCCAATCAGGAGTTCTCATCCAGCGGAGCTCATCAACCGAAATACACGACCCTGAATAAGAAACAACTCCGTCATAAGCTACTGTCCCTTCACGCGGTGCCGGGT
>DASSFT010000331.1:0-5261 GCA_035694045.1 Chitinophagaceae bacterium | reverse complement strand
TTTGACGCGATAAAAACCGAGTTGGAAGAATTCCTGAAGAAAGATCTTGCTCTTCCGGAAGGAGAGAGCTTACCCGATCTTACCAAAAAATTAATGTCGACTTACTACGGCGATTTGCAATATGATGTTGTACGGGATATGATCCTGGATGAAAAAGTAAGGCTTGACGGGAGGGATCTCGAAACTGTTCGCCCACTGGATATGGAGATCGACATATTACCTTCTCCGCACGGCGCAGCGCTGTTCACCAGGGGTGAAACGCAATCGCTTACAACGGTTACCTTAGGAACTCCCTTAGATGAACTGTTGGTAGAAAGTGCGGCAAAATCCGATTACACAAAATTCATTCTTCACTACAATTTCCCTCCGTTCTCGACAGGGGAAGTAAAAATGATGCGCGCACCTGGTCGCAGGGAAGTAGGTCATGGCAACCTGGCCATGCGCTCGCTAAAGCAAATGCTGCCCCAGGCAGATTTTCCTTACACGCTTCGTGTAGTAAGTGATATCCTGGAATCGAACGGGTCGTCTTCAATGGCCACAGTTTGTGCAGGGTCATTGGCTTTGATGGATGCAGGCGTACCTATGCCCAAGCACGTTTCGGGAGTTGCAATGGGATTGATAACCAAAGGCGAGAAATACGCTATACTTACCGATATATTGGGAGATGAAGATCACCTCGGTGATATGGACTTTAAAGTTACAGGAACGAGGGAGGGTATATGTGGTGTGCAGATGGATATCAAGATCGATGGGCTTAAGAAAGAAGTGATGGAACAGGCACTCGAGCAGGCTCGCCGCGGTCGCTTACATATCCTGGATGCCATGTATAATTGTATTGGCGAAGCAAGATCCGAAGTGAAACCGCATGCACCAAGAATGGTCAAGATGTTTATCGAACGCGAATTTATTGGTGCGGTGATAGGGCCCGGTGGAAAAGTGATCCAGGAAATGCAGCGGGAAACAGGCACGACTATCAATATCGAGGAAGTAAACAATATGGGCGAAGTGAGTGTTTTTGGTACCAATAAAGAAGGTGTACAAAAAGCGGAAGCATGGATCAAAGGGATCGTTGCTGTGCCGGTTGTTGGTGATGTGTATGAGGCCACAGTAAAATCCATCATGCCGTTCGGAGCTTTTGTGGAATTCCTGCCAGGCAAACAGGGCTTGGTTCATATCAGTGAAGTAAGCTGGAAACGTTTGGAAACACTGGAAGGTGTATTAAAGGAAGGCGATAAGGTAAAAGTGAAATTGATCGGTACCGATCCGAAATCAGGTAAATTCAAACTTTCAAGAAAAGTGTTGATACCAAAACCGGAAAACAAACCGCGGCCAGAACAGCAACCTAATAACCCAGGCAATCAATAAATAAATTAACCCCGCCTCTTTGGCGGGGTTTTGTTTTTTATATCTATGAATGAATACGTCCAGATAGAATTTCAGGCTATCCCGGGAGAGTTAAAGGATATCCTGATTGCAGAATTATCAGCACAGGGGTTTGAAGGTTTCGAAGAAACAGAGAATGGTTTGAAGGCATTCATTTCTTTCACATCGTATGATGAAAAGGCCCTGCTGGAAATAGCAGGGGAACAAAATACCGGATTTAATAAAACGATAATTGAGGAAACGAACTGGAACGAAGTCTGGGAGTCCAATTTTGAGCCGGTGGTTGTTGACGATTTCGTAGCTGTACGAGCGGGTTTTCATAAACCGGTAGCAGGAGTGATGCATGAGATAATCGTAACTCCTAAGATGAGTTTTGGTACAGGTCATCATGCTACTACTTTTATGATGCTTCAGCAAATGCGGGAAATTGAATTCAGGGACAAAATAGTACTTGATTTTGGTACGGGTACTGGCGTATTGGCGATCCTGGCTGAAAAACTGGGAGCCAAAAAAGTTATTGCCCTCGACAATGACGACTGGAGTATTGAAAATGCAAAAGAAAATATAAAAAACAATGGATGCCGGTCGATCACGTTACAAAAAGCTGATTCGCCGCAAATGGATGAATCCTTTGATATTGTACTTGCCAATATCAATAAGAATGTAATTGTCGGGAATTTTAACTTGCTGATGAGCCAGTTGGCAACCGGAGGAAACCTTCTTTTGAGTGGTTTGCTCAGGGAAGATGGGGATGTTATTTTCCACAAAACGGTCGAGTACTCTTTACATATAATACAAACGAGCGTTAGAGATAACTGGCTGTGTTTTAGGATTTCATGTTAAGATATTGTGATTTCCTGATTAAACTAATATTATCAGCGGAGCTATTTTTTAGTACTTTTGTCTTTCCAACTCAACTCAACGTTCTATGAACGAACTATTGCTCGTAGTTCTCGCATATCTGATTGGTAGCATACCGACCTCCGTATGGGTAAGTCAATATTTTTTTGGTATTGATATCCGCGAATATGGTAGTGGCAATGCAGGCGCTACAAATACCTATCGTGTTTTGGGTCCAAAATGGGGCACACTTGTAATGATTGTTGACATGCTCAAAGGAATGTTGGCAGTCAATCTCGCGTTACTCTTACCGCAATATTCGGGACATGATACACAATTGCTCAATTTCCAGATAGGCCTCGGCCTTGCTGCGGTCGTTGGTCACATATTTCCACTCTGGGCCGACTTCAGGGGTGGTAAAGGTGTGGCTACATTATTTGGACTCGTCGTTGGTATTTCACCATGGACAGCGTTGAGTTGTGCAGGTGTGTTCTTGCTGGTTTTATACTTGACAAGATTTGTGTCGTTGAGTTCTATCCTGGCAAGTATTGCTTTTCCGGTTTTCATACTCGTGATCTTTAATGTCGAAAACGACGTATACCGGGTTTTCGCCATTGCCGTGGCATTGATGGTTGTTCTCACGCACCAGAAGAACATCAGCCGGTTATTAAAGGGAGCTGAAAGCAAAGTTCCTATCCTGAAGCATCGTGACCGTCGCCGTCAACGAAGGAAGCAATCAACCAGCCATTAGGCCCAGCTCAAAAAATCATAAGAATCACTTTGGATTAGTGCAATTGTGCCCTGCTTTGGTACAATCATTGTTTTTATACATCTAAACCACGAAAAGCCATGATAAGGACGCTCACTTCCATCTTTTTGATTGCTGCATTTGCCGTTGCCTGTTCGCGCAACGCGCTCTCAAATAAAAATCAGTTTAAATTATTTAAAGAATCTGATCTGCAGGCAATGTCAACTGAGCAATACCAGCAATTTCTTTCTTCCAGTAAAATAGTATCGGTAGCCAGTAACCGGGATGCGGAAATGGTAAGAAGGGTAGGGGTGCGGATCACTAAAGCCGTGGAGACTTATTACAATGATGTATTAAAAAAACCGAATGCCCTTTCAGGTTTTAAATGGGAATATAATCTTGTGGACAATAAAGAAGTCAATGCCTGGTGTATGCCGGGAGGTAAAATTGTTGTTTATACCGGTCTGCTTCCTATCTCGCAGAATGAAGCTGCCCTGGCTGTGGTTATGGGGCACGAGGTATCTCATGCACTTCTTCAACACGGAAACGAGAGGATGAGCGCCCAACTTGGAACAGAGGCAGTCGGCCTCGGTTTGCAGGTAGCCGTGTCGAGCAAACCGGTTGAAACGCAAAACGCATTCCTGACGGCATTTGGAGTAGGATCGCAGGTTGGATTGCTACTACCTTTTTCCAGGAACCAGGAGTCAGACGCCGATGAATGGGGTTTGAAATTCGCCGCCATGGCGGGCTATAACCCCGAAGAAGCGATTCCGTTATGGGAAAGAATGGAAAGAGCCGGAAGCGGCCAAAAGCCCCCTGAATTTCTCAGCACCCATCCTTCAGAGGGAAAACGTATTGAACATTTAAAACAAGTGATGCCCGAAGCGCTGAAACTTTATAAGCCTGTGAAATAAATAAAAAATTGATTTACATTAAATAAATGCCTTTTGAGCCAGTTCCGGGGGCATTTTTTTGTTTCTAATCCTTTAAATAACAATCATTTTCCCTTACCTTTGCACTCCCTGCTAATGAGAACTCTGTTAAGCTATCTACATTTTGTTGTGGCTGGCAGAAACCCCAAAAATTCTTTCAAAGTATGTCACAAACAGTGTTCGAAAAATTACAACTGGCAGACGAGAAGAATCTATTAATTCAGGGTTTGCCTTCATCTATCGAGAAACAGTTCAGTAAATTGTCCTTTGCCAAAAACATGACGCCGCTTTTAAAGACCCGCAAGATCGATTTTGCGCTGGTTTTTGCCGTTAATGAGAATCAGCTCAACGGTATTTTAAGGGACGTTATGCCTTCGCTGAAGGAAGGGTCAAAATTCTGGGTAGCCTACCCCAAGACAACCTCCAAGATCGTGACAGATCTCAATCGCGACTGCAGCTGGAACCGCCTGACATGTGAAGGCTATGAAAGCATTGAACGTGTCGAGCTGGACCATGTATGGAGCGCTATGAGATTTGTAAAAGGAGAAAATCTTAGGGGCGAGAATGCGCCTGTTACCCGCAAAAGACATGCTGCTGCATTGGCAGACTAAGCAGTTACTGTTGTTGAAAAATGCATTGAGGTTTGTTGCTCCGGCGACAAACCTTTTTTCATGAATAAAACTTAGCTTGTCCCCTCAAATTTTTCATCTTATGCCTTTTTTGAATGTGGAGATAAAAGCAAGATGCCGGAACCCTGGATTTATACGTGATTATCTCCAGGCTCATGGAGCGGAATTGAAAGGTATGGACGAACAGACAGACACCTATTTCAACGTACCGAATGGCCGCCTCAAACTCCGCGAAGGCAATATTGAGAATAACCTCATATTTTATGAAAGAGAAAACCAGGCAGGCCCCAAGAACTCAAAATTTAATCTTGTAAAAATAGAAGATGCCGTTGGATTAAAGGAAGTGCTGACGAAATCAAACGGTATAAAAGTGGTGGTGAAAAAGAAGCGGGAAATATATTATATCAAAAACGTGAAATTTCATATTGATGAGGTACCAGGTCTCGGATCCTTTGTCGAGATTGAAGCTGGAAATATCTTAGCGGATCTAAGCGGTGAAAAACTCAAATCACAGTGTGATTTCTACATGAAAGAGCTGGGTATAAAACAGGAAGATCTTGTTGAAATATCATATAGTGACATGTTGCTGATGGAAGCAAAGTAATTTAACTTTATTGCATGGATCAGGAACTCAGAGAGCCCATTGTGGCATATAGTAAAAACAAATTCACGGAGGAGGAATATCTCCAGTTGGAGCGTGAATCCGGTCAGAAGTATGAATACTATCGG
>DASSFT010000330.1:0-3208 GCA_035694045.1 Chitinophagaceae bacterium | reverse complement strand
GCCGTCGGTCAAAATGTAAAATCGCAGACTGTCACGGGGAATGGATATGTACAAACAATGGATATAGCCATGTCGAACCCGCCATTTCAACGCGGCATGTACCTGTTGAAGGTTTCAACAGGAAATAAAAATGAAATATTCAAACTGATACTCCAATAAAGCCATATCAACTGGCTACCCAGGCCAGTACCAGGTGATCAAATTGACGATAGTGAACAGACAGTTCTGTTTGTGTCTTAGCGAAAAAACATTCAATGGTCTCATCTGCCTCATGTCGTCTTCTCAGCTGAATATGATCTTTAAAATCCACCCCTCCATCCCCATACCATTTGAAAACGCATTCTTTTGCAGACCAGAGGAGAGTCAGGACCCGATAGTTATCGGGTCGATAATCGATAGTCGATAGTTGATCATGGGAAGTCAGTAGCTCCTTTTTGCTTAGGAATTTATTTTTTATCGTTTCGATCTTAGGAGTGACCAACTCAATATCCACTCCTACCCTTTTATCGCTGCTTACCATGGCAGCGGCATAGTCACCGCAATGAGAAATGGAAAAATGGTATCGCTCATCCGGCAAGAAGGGTTTCCGGGTATCGGCAATTTGGATTAAATCGTAGGGAAAGTCAGGAAACAGGAATTGTAATAAAAAACGCCCGGCCAGGTGTTGCAGCCGTTTATGCGGGTGGGTGACGTCCCGGTGCTGGGGCACATTGGCTTTAAAGAACTCCTCTGTTTCCTCTATTTTCCAGATACCGAGCCTTGTTGTATCGTTGATCTGATGTTGAAAAAAAACCGGCATTAGTCAGGGTTTCGTCTTTATTTTGCCACTCCGGAAATGCTGGGTAAAGATAAAGACAATAGATCCCGCAATTTCGCGGGAATTAGAAGAATTACCAGGGCCGGCAAAACAAAAATTAAAAATGATCCTATCAGATACGAGGATACTTGAGGAAATTAAAAAAGGAACCATCAAACTGGAGCCATACGACCGTGAATGCCTTGGCAGCAACTCCTATGACGTACATCTTGGCAAATGGCTGGCTACTTACCGGGAACACATACTGGACGCCCGGAAACATAACGAGATCGAATATTTTGAAATACCCGGGGAGGGTTTTGTCCTTTATCCTCATATTTTTTACCTTGGTGTTACACTTGAGTATACCGAAACACACGCCCATGTGCCCTTTCTCGAAGGCAAATCATCTACAGGCCGCCTTGGGATCGACATACATGCCACCGCCGGCAAAGGCGATGTCGGGTTTTGTGGTCATTGGACATTGGAGATATCTGTGAAGCAACCAGTAAAAGTATATAAAGGCATGCCGGTGGGACAACTGATCTATTTTCCCGCCGATGGCGAAATTGCCGTCAAATACAATGAAAAGAAAAACGCGAAATACGCCGGTCAGCCCGACAAGCCGATCGAGAGTATGATGTGGAAAAATAAATTTTAATACCTTTTATTTATGAAAATTCTGTTTACACTTGCAGCGATCCTTTGCCTGTCATTCATCAGCCAGGCTCAAAAGAAAATCGACCGGGAAGGTTTTTCAATGCAATATCCCCAAGGTTGGACTATTGATACCGCCGATGAGGATTATGATGCTGATGCCCTTTTCAGCCTCGACTCACCCGATGGTGACAACATGATCATGTTCGTGATCTATGATATGGCGCTGGATACCGCCGACCTGATGAAGGAACAGGTAACAGCTTTTACTGCTGAATTATTAAAAAAACCAGTAATCTCTCATTTCAACACCTGGGGAAAGTATAAGGGTTCAGGTAAAATACTGAAAGGAAAGCTGATGGGTGTATATAAAGGGTTCGTCAGGATATTTATATATACCGATGGCAAAAAAACAATGACCGTCGTAGAACAGTGTTTTGATAAAGCCTATGAAGAATTAAAGAAAGACTATGACCTAATGGCTTCTTCTTTTGAATTCAAGAAGACATGATCTTCTCGGTATAGCGATTTCTTTCATTTCACGCGGCGCCCGAACCATTAAACGTCCTTTCAGATCGATTCAATCCCGAATTTTTTATAGTAGGCAACCAGCCAGGCCACGACTTCATTGTATGTTTCTTTTCCTGCGGGTTGATTATTGGCTCTGAGGAAATGACCATATCCCCACATGATGACAGGTTCAACGGGATTTTTATACTGTCGAAAAAAATCGCGAAGCTCAACCAGGTCCTTTATGACCTGCGGATGTAATTTTTGTTGGTAATTCCGCGCCATCAGTGTATCCCGTCTTCCAATCTCCCGGACAGCATAACTATAAAGGTCAAAATACATGGAGTATTTAAATCCCGCCGAAACCGAGGAGCGACAGGCAAGAAAAGCAACAAAATTTGCCTCGTTCTCCCGGGCATATCCAACCTGGTGACCGATCTCATGCGCCGTTACATATGGCTCAAGAAAACGCGGGACGGTGGTATTAACCTGCGCTTCCCCCGAAAACGGATTATAGTAGCCCTGGAAACCGAGGTAATTTCCGAGATAACTGAAAAGTGAAGGCTTGACAGAGGCCGGGTTATAATTCAGAAAAGAATATTCCTTTGCCGCAAGCCGGTAAGCCTTTGCTGCTTCGCCGAACAACCTTCTTTTTTTATTCAAAGAATCCCTTTGTTCTTCTGTAACCGCTAAAGCATATGTGTTGAGCTTTACCTGCAGGGCGGCGGTCAGGGTGTCGAGGTCTGCCAAAGAATATTTTTTTACCTGGAGTCCCAGTTGGCGGGCTATACCGGTCCGGTTGTAGTTCAGTCCCCACAAAGCGTTAAAAAAAACGTAGACAAACAGGAAAAAGAAGATCGCCTGCTGCAGGCCTGAAGCGAAATATTTCCTTGTTAATTGCTTCTTAAACAGAAGCTTGAAAAACCGGAATGCCCTGAAAAGTACAACCAGTGACAGGAATATATAAAAAAGATCTCCTATACTGAACGGTATCCATCCCAACAGGAAGCGCTGGAATTTTGAAATTAGGGGGTATAGGCCATAGGTGAAGTTATTTTCCACCCAATCGGGATAATAAGATGACCATTTGATAAGAATAGCAGATACTATCAACAGAACCCAGCTCCAGCTTTTCATCAGGTGATGAAACAATCGGGACAGAAATTTTTGCAAACCTGACAGATTTAATTCCTAAGGATCAAAGCCTTAAATTACTTACAAAGGTCGAAAATAATCTAAATTCGG
>DASSFT010000329.1:0-2359 GCA_035694045.1 Chitinophagaceae bacterium | reverse complement strand
AATGGGAAATATTTCAGTGAGTATTGGATCTTCCCAGGGAAATCCTGCAAGCTGGGGCGGCGTCTATTGGCAGTATTTCGAAGACCTCGACAAGATAACCTCTTCAGCTACTCCGTTAAAACTGGAGAAAAAATTGTTTGTGGAAACCAACTCCGATACCGGTCCTGTTCTCAGGCCTGTCAATGACGGTGATGCGATGAAAGTAGGCGATAAAATAAAAGTACGGATTGAATTAAGAGTCGACCGCGACATGGAATATGTGCATATGAAAGATATGCGGGCATCGGCTATGGAGCCGGTAAACGTATTGAGTAGCTATAAATGGCAGGATGGGCTGGGCTACTACGAAAGCACCAAAGATGCCAGTACGAATTTTTTCTTTAGCAATCTCCGTAAAGGGACTTATGTTTTCGAATATGCGTTGTTTGTTACTAACACCGGCAATTTTAGCAACGGTGTTACCACCATTCAATGTATGTATGCAGCTGAATTTACTGCGCATAGTGAAGGGATTCGTATTAATGTGGAATGAGGATGGTCCCCTGTCAGGCCGCTTTAAGCGGCCTGACAGGGGACAAAGCTGCCTGACCGGGTACAACGACATACTGCTATTTTTGCAATATGCACTACGACATCCTAATCATCGGCCAAGGTGTCTCAGGTACGTTTTTGTCTTATTACCTGTACAAGGAAAAAAGAAACTTTATTGTCATCGATGATGGTGACCGCAATTCCCCTTCCAGAATTGCTGCCGGGATCATCAACCCTGTCACCGGCAGGAGAATGGTAACCGTATGGATGGCAGACCAGGTACTTCCTTTTGCCTGGGATGCTTATCATGCAATAGGAAATGAATTAGGCATTACAGCGATCTCACAAAAAAACATCATCGATTTTTTTCCAAATCCTTTCATGCGGGAGAATTTTTTAAAAAGGCTGGACGAGGGCAATGATTATATCCAGCCCGCAGCCGCCGAGGAAAAATACCGCCCTTACTTTAACTATGATTTTGGTTGCGGCGAAATAATCCCTGTTTATACTGCGCATCTCGAAACATTGTTACCTGCCTGGAGAAAAAAGTTGCTCAGGGAAAACCTGCTGCTGGAGGAAAATTTTGAAATAGGTAAATTATCAGTCGGCCCTGAGCCTGACGAAGGGCCTGGCGAAGGGCAATCGGTCACATGGACCAGCCTTGACGGCAAATCCATATCGGCTGATAAAATAATCTTCTGTGATGGCCCCGGCAGCTTTAACAATCCCTGGTTTAAACAACTGCCTTTTGCACCCAACAAAGGTGAAGCCCTGGTCGCTGAAATACCGGGGTTACCCACCGATAATGTTTACAAAAAATCACTGTTACTGGCACCGCTTGCCGGAGATGATAATTTATTCTGGATCGGATCGAGCTACAATTGGGAATTTGATAATGCCTATCCCAGCACTGTATTCCGGGAAGCTACCGAAGCCTCGTTAAAAGAATGGTTGAAAATGCCTTTTAAAATTGTCGATCACTATGCAGGCATACGGCCGGCTACTTTAGAAAGAAGGCCCTTTGTTGGCTTGCATCCGCATCAGGCCAATATCGGGATACTAAATGGTATGGGGACCAAGGGTTGTTCCCTCGCTCCTTTCTTTGCAAAGCAGCTGGTGGATCATTTACTACATCATCAACCCATAGCACCTGAAGCCAGTGTATCCCGTTTTCAACGCGTACTTTTAAAGTAAATTTGAAGTGGTGAGTAAAATCCGCTGATTAACGAATTAACCAATCCACAAATTAACGACTAAACAATTCGAGATGAGCCAACCAAAAGAAGAAGGTTCTTACATTATCCCTGCACGCTTCCGGCGCATGGAAAACATGCATATCGCATTCTGGTTGATGAAAGACATCAGTTGGTGCATGATCTGGAAAATCCTGGGCATTACCATGATCGTCCCCACGCTGACCATTGCCATCATTATTGCGTGGCGGACCCGTCAAATGAAATCTGAGCTGGCGCATAACCTGGCTATCGCCTTTTGGATAAGCGCCAACTCATTATGGATGATCTCCGAATTCTTTCATTTTGATTCAATGATCATCTGGAAAGATTTCACCGGGAAACACCTTGCCCTGGTACCGTTTGTAACAGGCGCATTGATCCTGTTATACTATTACGCGGTCCAGCGGCCAAAGGAATTAAAGGGAAAAGCTGTAGTGACTATGTAAGAGAAGCATCATCCTTCTTCTTACTGGGCAGTACATAACGTTTTACGAGGTAAATGAGTGTAATTGTAATCATGGTTCGGATTTTAGAATTTTATGATTGGTTATTGGGTCCTGGTTCAATACACGGCATAATGCATCATACAGTTC
>DASSFT010000328.1:0-2211 GCA_035694045.1 Chitinophagaceae bacterium | reverse complement strand
GGTTGCCCGTTACCTGCTTGAGCATCCCGAGTCGGATGTCAACTGGGAAGCGCATGCTCGCGGGTTAATTACCTGGGTAAAAAATACTTTCCAACAATCTGTATATGGTGCCACTGCAATCAGGGAACAGGAGGTTTTCTTTTTCATCATGGGTAGCCATACTTCCCGCTATGCATCGGTCAACGCTTTATTGTATGAAAAAACAGGTGACCTTGCGGCGAAAGAAGAAGCTTATCGTTCCTTCAACTGGGCAACGTATATGGCCAGGAGCAATGGAATTGTGATCGACGGACCCGATGTAAACAATCAGTGGTTCACCGATGGATATGGCGATTATATACGCCATTTCATGACCGGTATGGCAGCGGTGCCCGAATGGACCCCGTTCAACCAAACCCATTTGTTACGCAGCACATCGGTAGTGAAAGCAGTTTCGTACGGTTTCAACAGCGTGAACTATACAACCTATGACGGGTCAGCGACCGAGGTACTGCATGTTAACTTCAGTCCTGTCACGATTACAGCGAACGGCGTAGTGTTGCCAAAGAGAACGGACCTAAGCCAACCCGGGTGGACACTCGATGTGGCCACCAAAACGCTGAGGATCTTTCATACCGGCGCTACGCAAATTGCCATCAGTGCCACGGTAAATTCCGCGTTGCCATTAGTCATGGCAGAATTCACTGGAACCATCAATCGCGATAATTCTGTTTCGCTGGAATGGAAAACCACTTCAGAATTGAACTCGAAGGAATTCGGCATAGAAAGAAGTGTTGACGGTGTAAATTTTGAAACGATCAGCATAGTACCCGCCGCTGGTAATTCTACTGTAACCCTTAATTACAGTCACCGCGACGTAGATCACCCCCAAAAGCCTGTGCTGTATTACCGCTTAAAATTGGTTGACATAGATGGCAGGTATGAATACAGCAAGGTCCTGAAATTACGGTTCAGGGCAGGGAGTTTTTATATCAACAAGATCTATCCCCAACCAGCCTCGGATATGCTGCACATTGACATAACAAATGTGGGAGTGCCGGCAAACTGTATAGTTTCTTTTGTCAACCTGGGTGGAGCAACGATAAAGCAAACTGCAGCTGTGCTGAACAGGGGTGATAATATCATTGACATAAATGTTTCCTCGTTGGCAAAAGGTAGTTACGTCATGAAAATTACAAGCGGTGAAACCGAAGTGGTTGGGAAATTGATCAGGTAGATAGACTATTTTTTTACCAATTGCAGGTGAAGTAGCGGGAAAGGTTTACCCAGTCCATCGGTTTCGCTCCGTCCTTTTTGGATGAAGTCGAGGTGGAGATAAAATTGTGTCGCTTCCCGGTTGTGTTCGTTCACATCCACTTCATTTGCCTGGAGTTTTTCGATGGCATATTGTACCAGCAGGCGCCCTATCCCCTTCCCCATCCGGGACGGATCGATAAACAACATTTCAATCTTCCGGCTCGCAACTCCCATGAATCCAGAAATAGACTTATCCTCGTTTAAATAAACAAATAACCCAACGGCTGGAAGAATAGAAGGTAACAGCTTTTTGATGGTTTGCAGGTAGTCTTCCGGTAAAAAGAAATGAGTTGCTCTTACTGATCGCTCCCACAAATCGATGAGCGCGGTATGTTGTTGTTCGGTAGCCGGCATGATCATAGCCTGAAACTACTATAAATTTTAGCCTGCTCCAATATCCCAGTGTTTCAGGCATCCTTCACAGGTTCATCCGGGATTGGGATCTTTTCCGTTTTGGGTTTATTGACGAGCCGATGAAGTCCTTTTATATACAGGTAAGAATGTTTTTTCAAATGATATTTTTCCGGCTCGCCTAAAAGAAACCCATATGCTTTTAATCCCGGTACAATGTCAAAAATCACTTTTACGATGGCCGTCAATGGCAATGCCAGGAACAAACCAGGGAGGCCCCACAATTCGCCAAAAAGAAAGAGTACGAATATTGCCATCAGCGGGTTCAGGCTTACTCTTGAGCCGACAATAAGCGGTGCCAGGAGATTGGAGTCAATAATATGGATCACCCATAGCGCGATAAACGCAGCAAGCGGCTGCCAGCTGTTATCGGAAGTCATAAATGCAACCAGCAATGCCACCAGGGAGCCTACGATCATACCCAGGTAAGGAATGATGCATAACAAAGAAATCACGAAGCCAAGAATGATAGGGTAACTGACGCCGATAAAATACAGCGCAACG
>DASSFT010000327.1:0-5422 GCA_035694045.1 Chitinophagaceae bacterium | reverse complement strand
GAAGGGAAGATTAATGTTCCAGTTGAAAACTTCAAAGACAGCCGGGAGAGTGACGGTCAATTTGCCCAGTCTCGCGTGGGCAGCAGGCAAATACTTTGTCAGGATCTATAATGGGCAGAAACTCATTGGCAGCACCGAATTTTTAAAGCTATAACGTCTTTTGCAGCAACGCCGCAAACATTGTGTCCGCTTTTTTATCATAACCCTTCAATAATTGCATGTCCACGAGACGAAGACCGTTTTGTTGTTGTATAAAATTAACGGCTTCCTCATTTTCTTTTTTAAAAACAGAACAGGTAATATAGAGCAGGTGCCCAGCGGGTTGAAGATGAGGAATAACATTCGATAGAATTCTCTTTTGTAAGGATGCGTATTCATCTATCTTCTTCTTTTCAAAATAATACAATTGTTCCGGGGTGCGGCTCCAGGTGCCACTACCACTGCAAGGAACATCACAAATAATGAATTCGAACCTTGCATCGGGAGTCCCGGGACCCATCGGAACGAATTTTTCAGTTGCCAGATCGGCCACAATACTTTTATACTTCCTGATACCCGCTTCGCTGAATCTTTTTTCCAGGTTTACAATTATCGATTGTCTTTTATCAGACACTGTAAGATCAATGCCTGGATAAACATCATGAAGCATGATCGATTTGCCTCCGCTGGCAGCACAGCAGTCCCATACACGATCTGCCCGTTTGAGGTTAGCCAGTTCAATGAACTCCGCCACCCTCTGCGAACTATAATCCTGCACCACGGCTTCTTTATTCAACTCAATCACCTCGTCAATCTTCGAGCCATTCGGGAGGGCGAGGCAATGATCGTTTATTATTTCAAAGGCAATTCCCGCGTCTTTCAAGCTTTTCACAACTTCTTCCTTTCTGCCGGGGCGCACACGAAGAAACAGGTCGGGTTGATGAAAAAATGATTCACAAAATTTTTCGTAGTCGATACCATTGCTCAACTCTTCTTTCCAGGGAAAAACGTCAAGAATCGATTGTTGAGCATCAAACAGCGGGAATTTGTCCTGCACAGGCAACCTAACTTTATCACTCCATTCCGGTCGCAACTCGGTCAATAGCTCATTGGGTTGATCGGAGCAAAGAAAGAGGGCTTTCAGTATTTTTTCTTCAACGGATTTCCCATTTTCCATTTTTCCCATTCTGAAAAAACAGTAACACAGGTGCCCGATGAATTTCCTGTCCCTCGAACCATATTTTTTGTGGGAGGAGAAAAATTTTTTCAGGAATAAAGCAAAGGCTTCTTCGCCTCTATACCCTGCAAGGATCGTTGTCGCGGTATTGAGATATGAATAATAACGGCTCACTATTGGAATTAGCTACAGGAGACTGGAAAATGCTAAAGGCCCAGCAAGGTTTTCACCGGGTCTCTGCCTATCAGAAGTTGATCGGGGTTTTCCAGTAATTCTTTTACTCGAACTAAAAAGCTCACGGATTCTCTTCCGTCAATGATGCGGTGATCATAGCTCAGGGCAACATACATCATAGGTCGTATCACCACTTGCCCGTTGAGAGCGACAGGACGTTCCTGTATCTTATGCATTCCCAGTATTGCGCTTTGCGGAAGATTGATGATCGGGGTACTCATCAACGAACCAAATACACCGCCATTGGTAATCGTAAAAGTACCGCCCTGCAATTCTTCCAGGCTTAATTTGTTTTCCTTTGCTTTATTGGCCAATTCTATAACCTTTTGTTCAATCTCGGCCATGCTTAAGCTTTCTGCATTGCGGATGACTGGAACAGTTAAGCCTCTGGGAGTAGAAACAGCAATAGATATATCGCAATAATCATGATAGATCATTTGGTCGGCATCTATATAAGCATTGACAGCCGGCCACTCCTGTAGCGCCACGCAGCAGGCCTTCGCAAAAAAACTCATGAAACCTAAACCAACCCCATGCACTTCCTTGAACTTGTCCTTAAATTTCGTTCTTATCTCCATGATATGGCTCATGTCCACCTCATTGAAAGTGGTGAGCATGGCCGTTGTATTCTTTGATTCCACCAGCCTACGGGAAATTGTCTTCCTCAACTGGCTCATTTTTTCGCTTTTCTCGTCGCGATTAAATAAAGCTTTGCCCCCGGTCACTTTACCGGGATTGCTTAACGCAGCAAGTACATCATCTTTTAGGATTTTACCCTGGTAACCGGAAGGCTTAACCGATTTAGGATCCAATTTTTTGTCAGCTATGATAGCCGATGCGACCGGTGAGGCCTTTACCTCCGCGGTTGCAGCATGCGTTTCCGGTTCGATTACCACCGGGTGCTTTAATCCTTCCACCTGTTCGGTCTTTTCAACAGCTTTTTGCTCATCCTTTTTCGGAGTACCATTGTCTGACTTTTGACTTTTGACTTCTGGAGCCTTCTCCGTTTTTGTCTCCTGCTTTTTTTCCGGCTTCGCAGCAGCATCATCGATCGATGCCAGCACATCCCCGATCTTTAATGTATCGCCTTCTTTCGCTGCAGTCTTGAGTGTACCTGCTTTTTCAGCGCTTACTTCAAATGTTGCTTTTTCACTTTCCAGTTCAGCAACCACTTCGTCCCGCTCCACGTAATCCCCGTCTTTTTTCAGCCACTGGAGCAAAGTCACTTCGCTGATGGATTCGCCTACTGTCGGAACTTTTATATCAACCATAAACCCTCCGTCTCCCTAACGGGAGATTTGTTTGTAATTAGTGAATTGATGTTTTCAAAAATAAATACGTTTTCCCAATTCCCTTTGCAGGGTAGAGCTTTAAATACTAAAAACCGTGTCGATGATCTCGGCCTGCTCCTGTGCATGTACTTTGGCAAAACCAGTCGCCGTTGATGCAGAAGGTTGACGGCTGATCACGCCATAGTTAATGCTCTTAAAATTTGTTTGCAGGAAAGTCGCTGCACCCATGTTCTGTGGTTCTTCCTGCACCCAAAACCAGGTAGCCTTGCTGTATTTTTTATACAATTCCTCCAACTGTTTTGCCGGGAAAGGATATAACTGTTCTATCCGGATCAGCGCGATATCCTTCCTGTCGTCTTTTTGCTGCCGTTCGGCCAGGTCAAAATAGATCTTGCCGCTGCAGAAGAAAACCTTTTTTACTTTAGGCGCATCTGCCCAGGTATCGTCTATCACCTCTTTGAACCCTCCTGAAGTAAACTCGTCTACAACTGAGAAGGCCCCAGGATGACGAAGATTCGCTTTCGGGGACATATTGATCAGTGGTTTGCGGAATGGCCAGGTCAACTGGCGACGAAACGCATGGAATAAATTGGAAGCGGTGGTGATATTCGTCACAATCATGTTTAACTCTGCACTCATCTGTAAAAAGCGTTCCATGCGGGCGCTGCTATGTTCCGGCCCCTGTCCTTCATAGCCATGTGGTAATAAAAGTACAACGCCATTCATACGATTCCATTTCTGTTCGCCCGCTGCAATAAACTGGTCAATCATAATTTGTCCGCCATTGGCAAAGTCACCAAACTGGGCTTCCCACAATACCAGTGCATTGGGGTTTGCCAGTGCATAGCCATATTCGAAACCCAATACACCATATTCGCTCAACAGTGAATTATATATCCTGAATTCACCCTTTGCGCCGGGAATATTGCTCAAACGGTTATACGGTTTATCATTGTTCTCATCCCTTAATACGGCATGACGATGAGAAAAAGTTCCGCGACGTACATCCTGCCCACTCATTCTCACATCCTTCCCTTCCAGCACCAGGCTGCCATACGCCATCAGCTCGCCTGTAGCCCAATCAACCTTACTCTCTGTTTCGAATAATTTTACTTTATCCTGTATGATTTTCTCCACTTTTCTCAAAGGCTTGAAATCTTCCGGCCACTTCATCAATGCGTTAAACACCGTATTGAAATTCTCCCCGCTGATAGCAGTTACCGGGGATTGATCAAAGTCCTCCGGCGTAGCGTGACGCAGGCTTTTCCACCACAATTCCGGTTGCTGGTAATGATAGGGCAACGGGTTTTGCTTGACGTCATCAAGCCGTTCCTGCAAGTCGGCCCAGAACTTCTTTTCCATTTCTTTGGCCAGTTCCTGCGCATCCGACTCGCCATTTTCCAATAAGTATTTTACATAAACTTCCCGGGGGTTGGGATGTTTTTCGATCAACTCATACATGTGCGGCTGCGTAAACTTTGGATCGTCTCCTTCATTGTGTCCATGCCTGCGATAGCAAACCATGTCAATGAAAACATCCGAGTTGAATTTCTGTCGATACCTCGTAGCAATCTCCGCACATTTTACGACTGCCTCGGGGTCATCACCATTGCAATGCAATACGGGAGCCTGTACAGCAGCCGCTAAAGACGTACAATAATCAGAGCTTCTCGCATCGTCGAAATCTGTTGTAAAACCTATCTGGTTATTGATCACAAAATGAATGGTGCCACCTGTATAGTATCCGTCCAGGTTACACATCTGCAATACTTCATAAACAATACCCTGCCCGGCCACTGAAGCATCGCCGTGTATCAATACCGGCAATATTTTATCAAAATCACTTTTATACATCACATCTGCCTTGGCCCTTGCAAAACCGACAACCACCGGATCAACTGCTTCCAGGTGAGAAGGGTTTGGCATTAGCTTAAGATGTATTGTTTTGTTGTCGGGCGTTTGTAATTCGCTACCATAACCCATATGGTACTTCACGTCACCGCTTCCCATGGTCTGGTCCATCTTGGCCGTACCCTCAAATTCACTGAAGATCTGTTCATAGGTTTTTCCCATGATATTAGCCAGCACATTCAACCTTCCGCGATGAGCCATACCGATCACTACTTCCTGCACATCGTGGCCGGCGGCGGTATTAATAATAGAATCCAATGCGGCGATGGTCGTCTCCCCTCCTTCCAGTGAAAATCTTTTCTGCCCCACATATTTGGTATGCAAAAACTTTTCAAACATTACACCCTGGTTGAGCTTTTCCAGTATCCTCTTCTGTTTATCCAGCGGCACGGGATCAGAAAATCTGTCCTCCATTTCCCGGGTCAGCCAGTTCATTTTCTCCTGGTTGCTGATGTATTTGAATTCAATACCGGTGTGCCAGGCATATACTTTATCGAGATGCGTTTTTATTTTGCGTAAAGTCGCCGGTCCAAGACCTATGCGTTCCCCGACCTGGAAGGTTTTATCGAGATCTTCATCGGTTAACCCAAAAAAAGCAAGGTTCAGGTTGGCATCCCTGTCTTTTCTTTCGCGGATCGGGTTCGTTTTAGCGATCAGGTGACCTTTGTTGCGGTATCCGAGGATCATCCGGTAGGCGCCGAGCTCTTTTTTCCAGTTGGCCGCGTCCGGCTGAACGGTCGAAGAGGGCTGAGCCACTGGCAGGGTGCCATTCGTCTTTACCTTGCCATTGCCGATGGCAAAATCAAATCCTTCAAAAAATTTCTTTAGT
>DASSFT010000326.1:0-2595 GCA_035694045.1 Chitinophagaceae bacterium | reverse complement strand
TCCAACGATACTTTCCCGACGGCCATGCATATTGCTGCTTATAAGATCCTGGTGGAAACGACGATCCCGGGGATTAAACTCTTAAGGGATACTTTGGCCAGGAAGAGCAAACAATTCATGAAGATTGTCAAGATTGGGCGGACTCATTTTATGGATGCTACTCCATTGACACTGGGACAGGAATTAAGCGGTTATGTTTCCCAGTTGGATCATGGGTTGAAAGCGATCAAAAATACTTTACCCCATCTAAGCGAACTAGCCTTAGGAGGTACAGCTGTAGGAACAGGCATCAACACTCCGGCTGGATATGCCAGGAATGTAGCAAAGCATATCGCCGGGTTAACTGGACTTCCTTTCATAACTGCAGAAAACAAATTCGAGTCCCTGGCCGCACACGATGCAATTGTGGAAGCACATGGCGCTTTAAAAACGGTTGCAGTGAGCCTGATGAAAATTGCCAATGATATCCGCATGCTCTCCTCAGGACCAAGAGCGGGTATCGGGGAAATTCATATACCTGACAATGAACCGGGATCTTCTATTATGCCTGGAAAAGTAAATCCCACCCAATGCGAAGCATTGACGATGATCGTCGCACAGGTGCTGGGAAATGATGTAGCTATCAATATCGGGGGCGCTACTGGCCATTTTGAATTGAATGTTTTCAAACCCGTAATGATCTACAATTTTCTCCATAGCGCCCGGCTAATTGGCGATGGTTGCGTATCATTCAACGACAAATGCGCTGCAGGTATCGAGCCTATAGAAGCGAATATCAAAAAGCATGTGGATAATTCATTGATGCTGGTCACAGCGCTGAATACGAAAATCGGGTACTACAAAGCAGCCGAGATTGCACAAAAGGCCCATCGCCAGGGAACGACCCTGAAGGAGATGGCAATAAGGCTTGGCTATCTTACGCCTGAGGAGTTTGATAAATGGGTGATCCCGGAGAAAATGGTTGGCAAAATATAACCGGCATCGAAAAACCCCTTCGTAAAAAAACGGCAAATACAGTATTTCCCATATTTTTCCGCCTGCGTACTTGTGTGCTTCCTGCATTGCGTCTATTTTAGTGCTGTAATCCCAATCCTTAAAAAACAAAAACAAATAATCCCAACACGCTATGAAAAATACCGTCAGGTCTCCTTTTTATTTTTCCGCCTATCCATTAAAAGCGATTTCCGGGACAGCAGTGATCAAGAAAGATCAGGGTTCGCCTTATTTAAAAGCGATCCTTTCCGGAAAGACAAAGACAGGCAAACGTGCCAGGGTATTCCCCATGATCAATCCTTATACCAAGCAATCAGGTCCGGCTCCTTTTCAGGAAGGTAAGCTGACCAAGGATATCGAACTCGTAGAAAAGGAATGGTTTAATAATTACGAGTAAATCAACAAACATACAGCGGGACCTCAGTCAGCTTTTGTTATTAAAACAACGGGTGATAAATCCGGGTATTGATACAATACACCGTTTATTATTCCGTTTAGAATGCTGGCCCAAAAATTCAGGTAGCCCAGTTCTCCACTTTTTACCTGAAATGAACACTTTATGTTCCCGGTACAGGTAGTATTACTGGCTAATAGCTGGTAAATCTGCTATTGATTGAGGTTTTCAATTGGCCTACTTTTAGGTCAACTAAAATCCATACCATTTGAAACCCTTTGTACCCTTCACGAACATAGTGAGAATTGGCGTTACACAAGTAAGGTGTTTCTGTGCGTGCGTCATTCTCTCATTATTCTTCATACCTCAGCAGTTGCATTCACAGACTGTAACTACAGGTAAAAGCTATATTAACATCTCGCGTCCTAACGGCGGAACATTTCTGCCGGGTGATACGATTGAAGTAAGGGCAACTATCGCCGTGACCGGGGGAAGCAATACAGCTACAACAAGAGTAAACTCTATCCGCTATAATGATACAATCAATATAGCCAAGCTAACATACCTGCCAGGCTCGTTGAAAATGATTAATAACGAGGGCCGGGTGCAGCGAAGCTTTTCAGATGCTGCAGATACCGACTCGGCAAATATTGATATCCCGAGTGGCCGTTTACGATTTAATGTCGGTGCCACCTCCGGTGCCTGCGACGTAAATGCCCAGGGGGTCGGCATTACAAACTCCGGCTTTTTATGGGGAGCCCTGATGCCTACTTTCTATGGTAGCTCATGTATACGTGTATATGTATACCGCGCACAGATCAAAAAAGTTGCTACGATTGTCGACATCGATACTACCGTGTTGCTGAGTTCCGGAAATTTCCGGTACCGGTTTGGAAGTAGCGTCGCCGACTCTCTTTCCAATTTTTCTGTCTATAAAATAAAAATAGCTCCAGACTACGGTTTGTGCAGTAATGCCATCGGGACAAACGCACTGATCTCCGAAACAGGAGGAACGTTTGGTAGCGGTCATAATAAAAACCGTACAACCAACTCGATCCTGGTTCCGTTGCCATATACCCGTAAGATGTTTGCCAGTGGTGCGCCTAACGATAATTTCTACGGTATTGCCAATAATACGAGCGGTACCTGGGCAACCAATCCTAACTTATCGCAGCCAAACGCTGCCCGTGTATTTAATATATGGGATA
>DASSFT010000325.1:0-5181 GCA_035694045.1 Chitinophagaceae bacterium | reverse complement strand
GGGAATCGGTCAATTTGCCGCACGACTGGGCTATTAAAGGACCTTTTTATAAGGAGGCTAATGCGATAGTCGGAGGTGGTATGGGCCGGTTGCCCGTCCAGGGCGTGGGATGGTATCGCAGGAAATTAAATATTGCCTCTTCGGATGCTGGCAAATCTATCTACCTGGATATCGATGGTGCTATGTCCTATGCAATGGTCTGGCTGAACGGAAACCTGGTTGGTGGCTGGCCTTATGGCTACAATTCTTTTCGCCTGGACCTTACACCTTACATCAAACCCGGCGGCATTAATCAACTGGCAATAAGGATTGACAACCCGGCCAACTCATCCCGCTGGTATCCTGGTGCTGGTATCTACAGGAATGTCTGGCTTACAAAAGTAAACCCGGTACATGTTGCCCAGTGGGGCACATTTATCCGCACAAGAAGTGTTTCTGCTGCTTCAGCTATTTTAGATCTTACTGTTCAAATCGAAAATAAATCTTCTGCAGATCAAAGTATCACCTTTATAACAGATGTATACGCTTTAAATAAAAAGCTCGAAAGGACCGGAGAGAAAACCGCCAGTTTTTCCAATTCAACTTTAACTATACAAGCTGGAAAAAAATCGAAACTCGAAAACTCTCTGGCAGTAAGCAACCCTTTGCTTTGGGATCTACAACGACCCAATCTTTATGTGGCGGTTACACGCCTGTATGCAAATGGTAAAATGATTGACGAGTATGAAACCCGTTTTGGGATCCGTTCAGTGCAGTTTGATCCTGTCAAAGGAGTATTGGTCAATGGCAAAGCAGTGCGTATCCAGGGGGTGAACCAGCATCATGACCTGGGTGCATTAGGTGCTGCATTTAACAAAAGAGCTGCTGAAAGACAATTGGAGATATTGGCTGAAATGGGATGCAATGCCATTCGCCTGGCACATAATCCACCAGCACCTGAGCTGTTGGATCTTACAGACCGTATGGGATTCCTGGTGATCGATGAAATATTTGATTGCTGGGAACGGGGAAAAACACCACTTGATTTTCATCTAATATTCTCCGACTGGCATGAAGCCGACACGAGAGCATTTATCAGGAGAGACCGCAATCATCCTTCTATTATTGCCTGGAGCTTTGGCAATGAAGTGGGCGAGCAGTACACTGCAGAAGCCGGTGCTGCATTGGCAAAACAGTTACATGATATTGTTTGGGAAGAAGATAATACAAGGCCTTCTGCTGCATCTATGAACTATGCAAAACCCGAGATGCCGTTTCCACAAGTGATGGACATCATCAGTTTGAATTACCAGGGCGAAGGAATTCGGGATGCACCTGCTTATGCAAATTTGAAGGGCATCAAGACATCGCCGCTATACCCGGCATTTCAAAAACAGTTCCCCGGCAAGCTGATTGTAAGCAGTGAAACCGCGTCTGCCCTTAGTACTCGTGGCACATATTTGTTCCCGGTGGTGGACGGAATCAGTGCCCCGGTCAGTGACAGCGCGGGGGGCGATCCGCAAAGAAAATATGTAAGCGCTTTTGAATTGTATACTGCCGCATTTGGTGCCTCACCTGACAAGGTTTTTGCTTCCCAGGATAAACATCCCTATGTGGCGGGAGAATTTGTGTGGTCTGGTTGGGATTACCTGGGTGAACCCACTCCTTATTATTCGGCCCGAAGTTCTTATTGCGGTATCATTGACCTGGCAGGCTTTAAGAAAGATCGTTTCTATCTTTATCAATCTCGCTGGCGACCCAATGTTCCCATTGTGCATATATTGCCGCATTGGAACTGGCCGGAACGGTTGGGTCAGGTTACGCCCGTGCATGTTTTTACCTCGGGTGATGAAGTCGAGCTTTTTTTAAATGGCCGTTCCCTGGGGAAAAAGAAAAAAGCAGCATTTGAATACAGGCTGCGCTGGGATGATCTGAAGTATGAACCGGGAGAATTAAAGGCGGTTGCTTATAAGAAGGGAAGAAAATGGACCGAGGAAACAATACAAACCACCGGCGAGGCTACCCAGGTAATTTTATCTGCTGATCGTAAATTAATACATGCAGACGGTGAAGACCTTTCTTTTATTACGGTAAGAGTTGCTGATAAAAAGGGTTTGACAGTGCCTGTAGCCAATAACAAAATAACATTCAGTATCGAAGGGGCTGGCGAAATTGTAGCGACGGATAACGGTGATCCCGCTGATCTCGTTCCGTTTGCATCAACAGAACGGGACGCGTATTCGGGGTTGGTATTAGTGATTGTACGTTCTCAAAAAGGCAAGGCAGCCGAAATAAAAATTACAGCTTCATCGCCAGGATTAAAAACTTCCGCTATCAAAATAAAAAGTCAACTGGTTTTTATTCGCTAGTTAGAATGTAAAATCATATCATGAAAAAATTTTTGGTTGTATTCCCCGCTCTTATCCTTTACTTACCTTTTTTTCTCCGGGCACAGCAGAATGACCGTAAGCTTTGGATAAGCTATATGGATAAAATTGCCCGCCCGGTCCTGTCAAACCTTTCAGAAGATAAACTGAAAGAGAAGATGCCGGTGGTTTTGTCAAAAAGGATCGATAATGCAGAGAACCGGAGAAAAGTCGCCTATCTCGAAGCATTTGGAAGAACGTTAAGTGGAATTGCTCCCTGGCTGAACCTGGAAGGAGGACCAAAAGATGAAGTGCAACTAAGGGATCAATACAGGAAATGGTCATTAAAAGCTATTGCAAACGCAGTGGATTCAACGGCGAAAGATTACATGTTGTGGAAGGGAGGGCAACCACTGGTCGACGCTTCATTTGTTGCTCTGGCCCTGGTCCGGTGTCCGTGGCTTTGGGAGCACCTGGATGAAAAACTGAGGCAGCAGGTAGTCAGTGTATTTAAAATGACGAGAAGCACTGTACCAGGCTATAACAATTGGATTCTCTTTAGCGCCATGATCGAGGCATTTTTTTGTCAATATGGGTTTGAATACGATCCATTGCGTATAGAATATGCCATCCGTGAGTTTGCCAATCATTGGTACGTGGGGGATGGTGTGTTCTCAGATGGCATGAATTATCATTGGGACTATTATAACAGCATCGTGATCCATCCCTACCTGGCTACGATCCTGGATGTGATGAAACAAAAAACAAGAACTTATGATTGGTTTGTGTCAAGGCTGGATACGATCAATAAAAGGTATGCTGTGTTGCAGGAACGGATGATCGGAACCGATGGCAGTTATCCTGTTACCGGGAGGTCAATCGTATACCGCGGCGCTGTCTTTCATCATCTTGCTGATATTTCCCTGCGAAAAAAATTACCGCAATCCCTGCCTCCTGCACAAATCAGATCGGCACTCACTGCTGTAATAACCAAAACACTGGAATCACCATCCACATTTGCAACCGGGAACTGGTTAAATATAGGCTTATATGGAAGCCAGCCCGATCTCGCCGATGTGTACATTACAACGGGAAGCTTATATATATGTATGGATATTTTCCTGCCTCTTGGCTTACCTGATACGAATGAGTTTTGGTCGGCACCAGCCCAGCCCTGGACCTCGGTTAAAGTATGGAACGGTCAGGATGTACCCGCAGATCATGCACTGGACCTTCGGTGATATGACTATAAATTGCAATGTTTGTGGCCAGTGCGTTTTCGAAATTTATAGTAACTTAATACCGCCGTTTAGGCCAAAACGACTGTGAAAAAACTTGCTATTGCCATACTCTCGCTGCCTTCCAATTTCTCTTTTTCTTCCGAAAAGAAAATACCTGTTGTCCTTGGTCGCGCAGTCGTGATTTTGCTGATCCTTATTTTATTCCTTGTCGAGATCTCCCGTGTTTATTTAGTAATGCCCTTTCCCGGAAGTCAGCGTAAAGAAACCGTTGATATCGCCCACTGGATCAGTACGCATATTGTCTGGATAAGAATATTGACATTCACGATGATCGGTATTGCATTGATACGGGTATTTAAACAGGGAAAGCTTTGGGAGAAAATCACATTGCCGCTTGTGCTGGTAGCCTATATCCCGGTGTTTGCACTTTTTAATTATCGCTTTGATGCGGAGAGTATATTTCATCAGCCTGCTAATAAATCTTTCGTCCCTGTTGCTGCGAGCATCGATAAAAGCAAACTGGTAATCGGCATTGTTGTCAATGGAGAAGCAAAAGCATATCCCATTCAACTGATCGGTTATCATCACCAGGTGATGGACACTGTAGGTAACGAACCCATCATCATCACCTACTGCACCGTGTGCCGAACCGGTCGCGCATACAGCACCCTCGTCAACGGCCGGTACGAGTCTTTTCGGCTGGTGGGAATGGACCATTTTAATGCAGTATTTGAAGATGAGACCACGAAAACCTGGTGGCAACAGGCCACAGGCAAGGCGATCGCCGGTCCGCTGAAAGGGTCGGCACTAAAAGAGATTCCATCGCATCAATTGACAATTAATTCCTGGATGCGCCAATATCCGAATTCGATGGTGATGGAACCTGACTCCCTGTACGAGGAACGATATTTCAAGTTGGAAGATTATGACCGGGGTACCATGCAAAGCCCGTTGGTAAAAAGGGATTACCGGCCCTGGCAACCCAAGTCCTGGGTCGTCGGCGTAAAAAATGAATTTTCTGCTGTGGCATACGACTGGAATGAGCTCGTAAAAAAACGGTTGATCCAGGATTCCCTGCAGGACCTACCGATTTTGCTGGCGATGGAGTCTGATACCACTTCCTTTCATGTGTATGACCGCAGGATCAATGGTTCCGTATTGCAATTTAACTCCAGTATCAGCGGCAATTGTCTTACTGACTGGAACACAAATTCGACCTGGAACATGGACGGGCTTTGTATTGAGGGAGTGCTGAAGGGGCAACGACTTATCCGTGTACAGGCTTACAATGAGTTCTGGCATGCATGGAAAACCTTCCAGGTAAATACCAAAAAATACGTTTCAAGCCAATAAAAAATCCAGAACTCTGAGTGAGAACGCAGATTATCATGATAAGATGATGAATTATGATCTGCGACGATCTTAACGATCACAGTCAATCAGCGTTCTTGTCTTTGAGGGAGAAACGCAGATTATCATGATGAGATGATGAACTATGATCAGCGACAATCTTAACAATCACGTCAATCTGCGTTCGTACTTAATGTTAATTGCTATTCCCAACCTGTATTATCCATAATCTTACCATCCTTATC
>DASSFT010000324.1:0-4609 GCA_035694045.1 Chitinophagaceae bacterium | reverse complement strand
CTGAGCTCACATTGCCAATTGATAGCAGCCGTATCACTTTTAAAGGGTTCGGATCAAACAAATAAGTTTTTATCCTTTGCACCATGTGTATGACGACGATAAATATATCACAGCCGGTAAAACGGCAGACTACAATAAATACTTTTTGATGGAAAAACGTTCGTGGAACTAAGCCAATGGCCAGGGACGGGAAGATCAAACAATGGGGTATGGTCCCTTCCAGGATAAACTTCTTTTTTCATGCTCTCAGGTTTAGTGATCAAATTGTTTACTGGGTACAGATAAACGGGCAAGGATCACCTTGAGCTTTTATAAGGATGAAGGATAATAAAAAGGGAGGATATGGGTGCAGGTTCCTATAGTTATATTGAATCTACTTGCAGGCTGCAAATATAAGGGAATATCATTATTGTAATCACATCCATTTTTTACTAATCTGTTTGTTGAGTGAAATCAATGCCGGTAATATTAGTTTAATCATTAATCTCCTTGTTGCTTTTCCAGGATTTGTAAGATGCAGTCTGATCCGGCGATGCCGAAGGGATTTCGGTAAGTGGATTAACTGCTTTCCAGGTATTATGCATTTGAGCAGGAAGGGCCTGGTACAATTTTGTCCCTTCTGTTTTCCATGCGATCATCTCGTCGCTTACTTCTTTTATTATCCTGCCGGGATTGCCGGCGAACAAACTGCGTTTTGGAATTTTTTCTCCTTCCCTGATAAATGAAAGAGCTCCAACAATCGACTCATCTCCCAGGTCAACATTATCCATTATCACGCTGTTCATACCCACCAGACAGTTCCTGCCAATGACAGCTCCATGAATAATGGCGCCATGACCTATATGTGCACCTTCTTTTAATAAGACCGTGACACCGGGAAACATATGGATGGTGCAGTTTTCCTGTACGTTACAGCCATCCTCAATGATGATCCTACCCCAATCGCCCCGTAAAGCGGCGCCTGGTCCGATATAACAGTTTTTGCCAATGATCACGTTTCCGGTTACGGCAGATTGCGGGTGAATGAACGAAGTTGGATCAATTACCGGGATGTGACCTTCAAAAGAATAAATCATGCTTTGACCAGTTGATTAGTTAATTGGTTGATTTGTTGACTGGTTTTATACAAAGTTACCGTGGTATTGCTAATTGCCGGGGTTGGCAACGGGCTCTTGTTCCTTTTTGGGCTTTCGAGTTATTCGCTTTATCACGGCGATGGTTCCCCAAATGACCAATGCTAAACCCAGCAGGCCAACGATAACTGCCGCTGCATCCGATCCGTTGCATGATAGACTACAGGCTAAAGCTGCTACCAGGTATAACAGCCCCAGCGCAGCCACGATAGTCAGTATAATAAGACCAGCTTTGGCCGCATCGTTTTTCTGGCCTTTTAATTTAGCTACTGTATAGACTTTAAGCTGGTTTTTGAATTCTGCTTTTAATATTCTTTTCTCCTGGCGGGTCAATGTGCTTTTATCACGGTATTGCAAAGAAGCCAGTATTTCTTCGGCAGTCGGAGTGATAGTTGTGGCAGTAGTAGCTGCTGCTGCAGTGTTAATCGTAACCGGAAGATTGGTATTGACCCAGGTCCCGATCATCACAAAAGAACAGGCAGCTATTATGAAGTCGCAAGTTTTTTGCCGAACGTAAAATTGTTTTTTTGTAAATCTCGTAATGTGTTTGGATGGGTAAGCTATTGCCGCGATGATCAATAAAAGCAAGGCGAAGAAGAAAACAGTAAAAGGAAGACGGATATTCATCCCGAGCAATAACAAACCCAGGTATGCAGCAATGAATGCAAGTAGCAGCTTAATGATAGCAATAGAAATAATGGCGATGAAGCGATGGTGCCTGGCCCAAAGGGATATCTTTTTCATATGCAGGTGGGTTGGTGAAAAGATCTATAGTGGTTACCTAAGGTAAGAAATGTTGGATGAAGGGGAGTTTTTTTGAGATTGGGTTATGAGGGTAGAAGGCTCATCAGTGATTATATAGATCTTATTTTAATCAGATTGTTTACAAGGCCAATTTTAATCAGATTGTTTACAAGGCCAAAGAAATCGTAAAAATCAAAAATTGGCTTTTCTGCATATAGCCCCTTCAGGGCCCGCCCCGCCCCCGCCGCCACCACCCTCGTCTATTGCTTATTATCGCAATAGACGATCATCGCTGTGCCGTTGCTGCGAAGAACGCAGCGACAAAACAAAGCGGCCAGTCGTCTGGCAATTCGATCTGATACGGATAACTATTAAAGCCAACGATCCAACTAAACGTATACGTCAATATCAGGGTATAAATATCCTTCTCCATCAAGCCGGAACCAAAGGAAAAACAACAGATTTTATGCGAAAAACTGGTTCGGCCTTGATCTTTTAACCAGCATTCAGTGATGAGTTCGCAAAAACAGTTTAGGCTCCTTCAGTGATAAACTCACACGAGCGTCCTGCCTGTCCGGAAACAAGTGCCTTTAAACAAAGCAACATGTTCGCCTTTTTGATTAGTAACGGTAATAAGATAAACGCCCGTGCTTCGGCCGTTATGTACTTCTTTTGCCTCAGCCGTTAATTCATCTCCCACATTCACGGCTTTGGTAAATGTAATAGTAACATCAAGGGCCACAGACAGGTTGTTCCTGTTGTTGCAGGCGAAAGCAAATGCGCTATCAGCTAATGAAAAAGGCAGGCCTCCATGCACAATACCAAAACCATTGACCATTTCTTTTCTTATAGTCATTTTTATCCGGCTGTATCCTTCCTTTACTTCCAGTACTTCCACACCCATCCATTGACTGAAATAGTCGTTTTCCATCATATGGGTTACAACACTCTCGTGCAATGTTTGCATAATAATCTATAATTATTAATTAGTAATTATTTATTATTCGCCTTTGAACTTAGGCTGACGCTTTTCCAAAAATGCATTCACCCCCTCCTTATAATCCGCTGTCTGGGCCGCTCGTTGCTGAATAATATCTTCATCCTGCAATTGTTCTTCAAATGTATTGTGAAACGAAAGATTTAGGATCTTCTTTGTATAAGCCAATCCTTTTGTCGGCATTTGAGCTAGTGTAATAGCAATCTTCATGGACTCTTCGGCAAATGTTTCGTCAGGAAAGACTTTATAAAGCATTCCCATTCGCTCTGCTTCCGGGGCGGCAATTTTGTCTCCAAGCATCATTACAGCGGATGCTTTTTGCCATCCTATCAACCGTGGCAGGGTGTGAGTACCCCCACTATCAGGGATCAGCCCGATTTTGGAGAAAGCCTGTAAAAAAGAAGCCGATTGAGCAGCAACCACGACATCGCAACACAATGCAATATTCGCCCCGGCCCCTGCAGCCACGCCATTGATGGCCGCCACAACCGGCTTTTCCAGTTTTCTTATCCTGGTAACAATGGGATTATAGTGTTCTGATAAGATCACACCCAGACCGGGACCATTTGGGTCCGCAACCTCGGCAAGATCCTGTCCTGCACTAAAACCCTTGCCGGCTCCTGTTATATAAACACACCTTATCTCCTTGCTTTTACATTCATCCAGCTTTTGCTGAAGTAATAAAGACATTTCACGATTGAATGAATTAAGCTTGTCGGGACGATTAAGCGTAATAAGACCAATTGAATCTTTTATTTCGAAAAGAATAGAACTCATCTGGAAAGTTTTATGAAAGTGAGTGATAAGTGGTGAGAGGTGAGTGGCAGTACTTTTAGGGGGCCGCTCTACTTACCATTCACCATTGACCACTCACCATTAGAAATATTTCGTCTTGCCGGGCGTAGCTATCGGGTATCTTCCTTCATCGTCCGGAACTGTTGGTGGCATCGCATTCCAGTCAAATGCTTTTGGCATTCCACTAATACCTGAAGCCAGCAGTTTATCCCATTGCATTACCTGGCCTGAATAAGTAGCCATTCTTCCCATGATCGCCGTCATTGTGCTCTTTGCTCCATTTTCTGCATCGGCGAATTTGTATTCACCCCGGGCAATGGCGGCAAATAGCTCGTCGTGCTCGGTTTGATAGGGGTTGTTCTCGGTTTTTGTGTCAAACTGGAATAATATCTTGCCGCTGTTGTCTTTAATAACCGCATCACCGCAGAATATCTTTCCCTTTGTTCCTGTCAATAATTCATCCACCTTGCTCATAGTCCCGGGAATATGTCGGCACTGGCTGTTTAAAATTGATCCATCGGCATAGTGGAACTCTACATAATGATGATCATATATCTCTCCATGATCCTTTCCCTTCCTCACCTGGCGGCCGCCCATTCCCTGTGCTTTGACAGGATAACCGCCCTTGAACCAGTTGATGACATCCATATTGTGTATATGTTGCTCTACGATGTGATCGCCGCATAACCAGACAAAATAATACCAGTTACGCATCTGGTATTCCATTTCCGTTTGATTGTATTTCCTGGGATTTACCCAAACCCCGTCGTTGTTCCACCAGGCCTGGGCCGAAGTGATATCCCCGATTAAATTCTTCTTTGCATATAATTCACGATAGGAATTCTGATAGTGACGCTGCAACCCTACAACGACATTCAATTTTTTTTGTTTGGCAATTTCAGCTGCGTCCAAAACTCTTTTTATACCGGCAGGATCGGTA
>DASSFT010000323.1:0-3263 GCA_035694045.1 Chitinophagaceae bacterium | reverse complement strand
GTATGAAAGGCGGCATTGAAGCGGCTAAACAGGGTCATGAAGTAGTAATGAGTCCTACCGATTTTGCCTACCTGGATTATATGCAGGGAGATGCTGCCATAGAGCCGCCGGTATATGCAACGCTTCGCTTAAAAAAAGCTTATGAATTCGAACCGTTACCTGAAGGAGTCAATGCCTTGCTGATAAAAGGCGGGCAGGCTAATCTCTGGACAGAGCAGGTTTATAACACGAGGCATTTGCAGTATATGATGTGGCCAAGAGGATTTGCGATCGCGGAATCTCTCTGGTCGCCTAAAGACAGGAAAAACTGGAATGATTTTGCCAAAAGGGTGGAAAAACATTTTGAAAGACTGGAAGCAGCGGGGATTAATTATTCACCCAGTATCTATGATCCGGTCATCGAAGTAAGCAAACAGGATACGGCAACGTTGATTGTAAAATTGAGTACGGAAATAGAAGGCTTATCCATCCATTACAGTTTTGACAATTCATTCCCCGACCAATTTTATCCGAACTATTCAACGCCGCTGACGGTTCCTAAGGACGCCGCAGTGATGAAACTGGTTACTTCGAGAGACAATAAGATAATAGGAAGAATGATCGTAATACCGGTTGCAGACCTGCGAAGAAGAGCTAGATGAGTCGATAGTCTAGGCGATGCTAGATGCTGGATACTGGATGCTAGGTGCTGGATGGCATCGTTGTGAGCGTAGCGAAACAATCGGATGCTGGCTACACTCACCACTCACGACTCACCACTTTCCGACTCAGGGGGTGAGGCCAAATTTTAGTAAAATGTCTTTTAATAAAGAAAGATTAGAGAAGAAATTTTTGAGTGATTACGCAAGGCTGAATGAGCAGCAGCGTATCGCCGTGGACCATATTGACGGGCCGGTAATGGTCATCGCGGGACCTGGAACAGGTAAAACACAAATACTGGCCGCCCGTATCGGTAAAATATTACTGGACACAGATGCCAATCCTTCGAATATTCTTTGTCTTACCTATACCGATGCCGGGGTGATTGCAATGCGCCGGCGGCTTTTGGAATTTATCGGGCCCGATGCTTACAAGGTCGGCATCTATACCTTCCATGCATTTTGCAACGATGTGATACAGGAAAATCTTTCACTGTTCGAAAAAACATCGCTGGATCCCATTTCTGAGCTGGAACGGGTTGAATTATTCAAACAACTGATAGACTCGTTTCCCAAAAATCATCCGCTGAAAAGATACCGTGGCGATGTGTACTTTGAAGTCAACAACCTGCAATCGCTTTTCAGTACGATGAAACGTGAAGGCTGGGCTCCTTTATTTATCAATCAAAAGATCGATGAGTACATCCATAGCCTTCCTACCCGGGATGAGTTTGTTTATAAAAAGAAGTACAGGGAGTTCAATGCCGGCGACCTGAAGAAGGACAGGATCGAAGAAGAAAAAGAAAGAATGGAGAAACTCCGGGCAGCAGTCAATGAGTTCGACCGCTTCCAGGCTTTAATGCGGCAAAAAAACCGTTATGATTTTGACGACATGATCAATTGGGTGATCAGGGCATTTGAAGAAAACAGGAACCTGCTCGCCAACTACCAGGAAAGATTCCTGTACATACTTGTTGACGAATACCAGGATACCAGCGGTACGCAAAACCGCCTGGTGGAACTATTGATCAGTTATTGGGATAAACCAAATGTATTCGTCGTTGGCGACGACGATCAAAGCATCTATCGCTTCCAGGGAGCCAACGTGGAGAATATGCTCCAGTTTGCCGACAGCTATAAAAATGACCTGTTGACTGTCGTACTGACCAATAATTACCGTTCTACGCAACCAATACTTGACATTTCAAAAACGCTGATCAACCGGAACAATGAACGGCTGGTGAAACAATTGCCCGACCTAAGCAAAGACCTGCTGTCATCGCACCCATTGAGAAGGGACCTGGCTCATTTGCCCGTTTTGAAAGAATATGAAACGCAACGGCAGGAAATGATCGGTATCGTGAAACAGGTTCAATCGTTACTGGCGGCTGGAACAGCTACAGGTCGCATCGGCATTATCTATAAAGAAAACAAATATGGTGAAGAGCTGGCGCAATATTTCAAACTGCTAAACATACCTGTTTATAGCAAGAGACACCTGAACATCCTGGAGTTACCCCTGGCTCAAAAGATCATTTTAGTATTTAAATACATAGCTGCCGAACATTATATCTCGTTTAGCGGTGACGAAATGTTGTTCGAGATATTGCATTTCGACTGGTTTCATATTTCCCCGATCGATATAGCAAAGCTTAGCATCGAGACCGCGGAAAAAAAATATAATGATCCAACGGCCTCGCTTCGTCGCTTCCTGCATGACAAAGCCAATCAACCCGCGAAAGATCTTTTCAGCGTCAACCTGCCCGAAGGAATGAAAGAAGCTTCGGGGATCATTGAACGGCTGATTGCGAAGGCGCCCAATCTCACGTTGCAGCAATTATTTGAAAATATCATTCGCGAAGCCGGCGTGCTGAATCATATCATGAAAAGTGCGGATAAACACTGGCAGTTGCAGATATTGACCGGGCTGTTTGAATTCGTTCGTGAAGAAACCCATCGTAACCCGTTCCTAAGCCTGCAGGACCTGGTGAACCTGATCGAACTGATGGAAAAAGAAAAAATTATTTTACCCCTGGTGCAGGTGAGCGGCAGCGACAAAGGCGTGAACCTGATGACAGCTCATGGGTCCAAAGGATTGGAATTTGAATATATTTTCCTCGCCGGCTGCAATGCTGCTTTCTGGGAAAAGAAAAGAAAGCCGGGCGGCGGTTATAAATTACCTGATAACATTTTTTCCTCGCATCCTTCGAGTGGTGCCGACGATGAGGAACTGAGACGGCTGTTTTATGTGGCAGTGACAAGGGCCGAAATGCATCTTACCATTTCTTACAGCAAGTTCAAAAACGATGGAAAGGAAATGGAGCCGTCTATGTTCATTGCCGAGATACTCGACCAGCATGATCTTGCAATAGAAAAAATGATCCTGGACCAGGATTCGCTTTCCGAATTCACGATACTTCATTTTGGGGAAGCCGAAGCACCGGAGATCGAAAAGATCGAAGAGGAGTTTATCACCAGGTTGTTGGAGAAATTCGTAATGAATGCTACTGCACTCAACAACTACCTCAAATGCCCGCTTGAATTTTATTTCAGGAACCTTATCCGCATCCCTACGCCGAAAAATGAAGCGACTGAATTCGGTTCGGCCGTGCATTATGCGTTGGA
>DASSFT010000322.1:0-5400 GCA_035694045.1 Chitinophagaceae bacterium | reverse complement strand
CACTATACTCTTTCTTATTGCACTTGGATTGATGGGTTTGAGTCTTGCAGTTGGACCTGGCTGGCTAAAACTTATCGTGCCTGTTGTCCTGGTTTGTAATTACACACCTCCGTTCATTGCTCACCAGTTACTGCGTCGGTCATCGCTCGATCTAAGTTTATCATCGAGTATGTCAGAACGGTTGGGATTATTCACTATCATCGTTTTTGGCGAAGTGGTACTGGGTGTAGTCAACGGGATGAGCCGGGTTCCTTCTCCTGGTTTTTCAGGTTGGCTGAATTTCGCGCTTGCTGTTTCTATCGTATTTGCGTTGTGGTGGATATTTTTCAGTTTACTATCAGACCGCAAAGCTAAAAAAGGTTTTGTGAGGGCCAGTTTCCTGGAGTTGCTTTGTCTTCCAACTCTGATGTCACTCGGGTTGATAGCCGCTTGCTATTCCTGGTTGTTCAAACCTGGAGATGAAGTTCGGTCATTACATATCGTCTTTGGATTTGCGTTGGCAACTTTCCTTGCGGGCGTAAGCCTGATCATGGGTTTGCTGGTGTATCCCAAAATTGTCCATCCGATTATAAGACCTGTACGCATATCATTATTTGTGACCGCGCTGGTTTTCCTGGTGGGTTCAATGATCAAACTCAACCTGGAAACGAAGTATTTTCTGATAGCCGTCATCATTATCCTTATCGCAGAGATATTTTATCTCAATTCACTCTATTATAGATTGAACATAGAGGAAGGTACCAAAATGGATAACGAATAAGCGATAAATCTTCGACCAACTCTAAACCCTTAACTTCCCCTATCAAAGTTTTTATCATCGGCCGAAGGGCCATAGATAGAAGGCACCGGGATGTCATTCAACCGCATATAAACTGTCAACTGCCCGCGATGATGCACCCAATGGTTTAGTGTAGAACCGATATCAGATATTTTGGGAGCGGAGTATAATACCTGCCCGTTTGCCTTCAACGAAAACTTTTCCTGTAACGCCTCATCATTGGTACCCTCAAGAGCTTTCCTTGCTGCAGCCATGTTCTCTTCAAAATGATCCACCAGCTCCTTGGTGTTCTTCGGAGAAAAATGTTTGAAGGTTACAAAATCGATCTCTCCCTCGACGATCATGTGTTTAATCCATAAAGGAATTTCTGCAACCAGCAACACCAGGTAACCCATGGTCATGGATTTCGGATGTGGTTTGAATTCAAAAGATGATTCAGGAATTTTTTCAAGGCAGGCGCGAGTAGCCCTGTATTCTGCATTCAATTCCTGCAGAAAATAATTTGAGCGGGAATTCGTCATAGCATTTGTTTTGACACAAATTACAGAAAACCTGAACCTGTCAACATCGAAGCATTTTATCAAATTGTTCCCTCCGCCCCGGCGAATAACAGGCATTAACAATCTATTTTATTCAAAAATTTGGTAGCAATCCCAAGGAATCCTATCTTTGCTAACGCTGTTAGAAATTATAACACATTCAAATGGGTATAGCGGAACGAAAAATCAGGCAAAAAGAAGAGGTAAAAGCCTCGATCCTACAGGCCGCCTGGGCTCTGGTGGAGAAGGAAGGCTGGCAATCTCTGTCTATCCGCAAGATCGCCGACGCGATCGAGTACAGCTCACCCGTGATCTATGATCATTTCGCCAACAAGGAAGCCATTTTGCTTGAATTTACCAGGCGCGGTTTCCGGCAACTGAATGAGCAACTGGTGGCGGCAAAAGATAAATTCACGAACCCCGAGCAGCAGATAGAAGCCATCGCCTATGCCTATTGGAAATTTGCTTTTAATCAGAAGGAGTATTACCAACTGATGTATGGGCTGGGTATGCCAGGGTGTGATGCAGTGAAACAGATACCCGAGCTTACCAGCTTTACAGAAACCGTTTCGGCACCGATAAAAGAGATGATCGCCAAAAGCAGTAATGCCGGGGCCGATTGCTTCCTGAAATTGCACACTTTCTGGTCTACCCTGCACGGGCTTGTCTCGATTAATATGATGGGCAGGAACAATGATCATAAAGACGAATTAAATGCAATGGTGCTAAAGGATTTTTTGATAGGTTTCGTTTCAGGAATCAGGGGTTGATTTTTTTTGATCAGACAGTTAACACTGTTAGGAAATATAATTACGATAACATAAAAACCTAAACACAATGAAAGTAGATATATGGTCAGATGTACGTTGCCCTTTCTGTTATATCGGCAAGAGAAAGTTTGAAAAAGCCCTTGAGCATTTTCCCCAGCGGGATAAACTGGAAGTGGAATGGCACAGCTTTGAATTGGATCCAGGTTTAAAAACTGATACTGCCACCAACGTGTATGATCACCTGGCCAGGGTAAAAAATATTAGCCCTGAAACTTCGGTACAGCTCCATCGCCATGTAACGGAAATGGCAGAAAAGTCAGGACTTGAGTACAATTTCGACAAAGCAGTTATCGCCAATTCATTTGACGCACACCGGTTGGTACAATTGGCCAAGCAACACAGGCTGGGCGATGAAGCCGAAGAAAAATTATTCAAAGCCTATTTCACCGAAGGCAAGGATATAAGTGATCATCTCACATTGATCATTCTCGGCCAGGAAATAGGGCTGGATGGAAAAGAAATAAAGCAAATGCTCGATACCGACGCCTTTGCCGATGAAGTTCGTTATGAAGAAAAACAGGCAAGAGAGATCGGTATCAACGGGGTTCCCTTTTTTGTTATCAATGACAAGTACGCAGTATCGGGAGCACAGGAACCGGAAGTTTTTGTCCGGGCTCTCAGCCAGGGCTGGCGAGAATATGAAAAAGAGAATCCTGAATTAAAAACCATTGCAACGGGAGCCGAGACCTGCGGCCCGGATGGTAATTGCTAATAAAACTCAACTATTATTTTATATTATTTAAAACTTAAGAAACATGTCAACTACTAAATGGGCACTGGACCCCACACATTCAGAACTCCAGTTTAAAGTAAAGCACCTGATGATCTCAACGGTAACAGGACAGTTCAACAAGTTCAACGCAACCGTAGACACAGAGGACCATGATTTTTCCAACGCCAAAATTGATTTTACGGCTGAAGTAGATTCTATTTCTACCAATAATGTACAAAGGGATGAGCATCTGAAGAACACTGATTTTTTTGATGCCCCCAATCATCCTCAAATAACTTTCAAAAGCGAAAACCTGGAAAAGGTGTCGGATGATGAATATAAGTTGGCTGGCACCCTGGCCATGAAAGGAACTAGCAAACCTGTGCAATTGAATGTTGAATTTGGCGGCGTAACCGTGGATCCCTGGGGCAATACACGTGCAGGTTTTACTGTAAGCGGCAAGATCAATCGCCAGGACTTCGGTGTAAGCTTTAGCGCTATTACTGACACGGGAAGCATCGTGCTCGGCGACGAAGTAAAAATAATAGCCAGCGTGCAATTTATAAAACAGGCGGTGGCTGAGCCGGCACTTGCCGTGTAAATAATTCCCAAGAGTTTAGAGTTCTGAGTTAAGAGTTCTGAGTTAAGAGTTAATGGCCCCGTGTAGTGAACTTTCATCAATAATTAATAATTCATAACTCTTAATTCTAAACTCTAAACTGTTCTTATTGATCCAGGTTAATACTCCGGAAGCAAGGCTAAAATTTAAAATTTTTACAGCTTGCTTCCCTTATTTTAGCTGAAAATTAAAGAATGAGATTTTATTTCCTCTTGCTGACAACTGCAATAAGTTTTTTAACGGCTTCGGCACAAACAACCCAATCCAAATCAAAAGTGACAGCTGCACCCACTTTAAAAAATGCACTGGATTCCTTTAGCTATGCGATAGGTCTTAGCACGGGAAATTTTTGCAACCAACAAAAAATTGCTAAACTGAATACCAGCATGCTGCTTAAAGGCATGACTGATGCAGGGTCCGCAGGCAAAGCGTTGCTGACCGAGCAACAAATGAACACGGTTATCAGCAGTTATCTTTCCACGAGAAATACACAGAATGCCACAGCCAATAAACAGGCGGGAGAAAAATTTTTGGCGGCCAATGCAAAAAAACAAGGTGTGGTAACATTGGCCAGTGGCTTACAGTACCAGGTACTGAATACAGGATCAGATACCACAAGACCAAAACTCACTGATAAAGTAAAATGTCATTATCATGGCACATTGATAGACGGCACTGTGTTCGACAGTTCAGTAGAACGTGGCGAACCGGTCGAATTTCCAGTAAACGGAGTCATCCAGGGCTGGGTTGAAGCGCTGCAATTAATGCCGGTTGGTTCCAAATGGCGTTTATTCATTCCGTCTGACCTTGCCTACGGCGATTCAGGAGCAGGCCCGACTATCGGCCCCGGTTCAACGCTGATTTTTGATGTGGAGTTGTTGGAAATTGTCAAATGATCGTGTTTGCTGATTTTCCCGGCATTCAAATTGCAATTGTCCCGGTAAAACAGTACAATGACACTTACCGAATTTTTGATCCTTCTTATTATCGCCGCTATTTGTGGTTCCGTTGGTCAGTCGCTGGCTGGCTATGACCTTGGCGGCTGCCTGGTTTCCATTGTTGTGGGTTTTATCGGTGCCTATATCGGTATGTGGATAGCGGGCAAATTTGGTCTACCTGAACTTTTTTCCATTAAGGTGGGTGGGAAAGTTTTTCCCATCATCTGGTCAGTGATCGGATCAGCCCTGTTTACGCTGATCGTAGCCTTGATACGAAGGGGTATCTCGGGGCCAAGACGGTATCTCTGATATATCACAAGGACTTCAAATATTCCACCAGGTCCTTTTTCTCAGCTTCTGTAAGGTTGAGTGTCTTGCAATCGTTGTAATGATTGACTACATCCAGCAATGTAGCAAACCGGCCATCATGATAGAAACCGCCTTTCATATGCGTCCATAACCCCTTTAATCCCTGCGTGACATAAGTATTATCAGGTGAACGGCCAGACTGGAAATCGTCAATACAGATCTCTTCAGGTTTGTGTGTACTCCATCCCGGCTCAGTAAATAAGGGAGGCACATGACAGCTGGCGCATTTTGCCTTGCCGCTAAATAATATCTTTCCGCGGGCTGCCATTGCCTTATCAAATATACTGTCAGGTGCAGGGGGTGCCGGTATGGCAAGCTGATAAAATTGCAGCGAGGCCAGTTTATCTGTTACCCGGTCAACTTCGTTTGCATTCACACGCTTATTGCCAAAACCGAGTTTGGCTGCAACAGGATATTTCTTCGCATCCATTAGACGCGGATCATAAAAATTACCGCGACCCAGCAATTCAAGATTGGCAACATAAGCATTCCAGTAAGTAACATTACCCCATCCACCGGTCCAGGTATGGAGATTGTGACCAGCATGCCCGAACGCTTCGGGAATCAGGGTCGCAGCAGGTTTACCATCAGGACGAAATGCTTTGCCATCGACGT
>DASSFT010000321.1:0-3611 GCA_035694045.1 Chitinophagaceae bacterium | reverse complement strand
GGAGGTCCCAACGAGATCAGCACCGGTAATCGCTCAGTTCCCAATACCACCGCGGACTGGAATGATCGTTATGATGAGATATTTACTGCAAATAACATTATTGAAAAAGCGCCACGAGCTAAAGTGACAGATGCTATTAAGAACAGGTACATCGCGGAAGCAAAATTCTTCAGGGCTTATGCTTATTTCAAACTAGTAAAGATCTATGGCGATGTGCCGTTGGTCTTGCATACGCTCGATATTAACTCGCCCGACCTCTATATGGGCAGGACTTCCAGGGCACAAGTAGTGCAGGCGATCTATGATGATCTCGATTTTGCTGCGCAATGGTTACCAAAAAGATCTGAATTGCCGGCAGCACAGTATGGACGCGTTACAAAAAGCGCTTCCTGGGCGCTGAAAGCAAGGGTGGGTCTCTATGAAGGTACAAGAGCTAAATTTCACAATGTAGCTGCGATCAATTGGCAAAACCATTTGAACATTGCGATAGCCTCAGCCCAGAGTGTAATGGGAGAGGGGCATAGTTTATACGCCAACTATGGCAACCTGTTTCTTCAGACAGGCGAAGGGCCGACAAACACTGAAAATATCCTCGTGAAGATATACGGCGTGAGCAATTCCAATGTGATCGTTGCGCATAACAATTCGAGAGACCTGGAAAACGGGCGTATGGCGCCAACCCGTAATCTTCTTCGCCAGTACTTATATAGCGATGGATTGCCGGCATTTAATGTTGACAATACTCCTTCAACTACCCGTTCCAGTTTTTTTGTGAATGAAGCTAATGAGCCAAGCTACAACACGATCCTCGATAACAGGGATCCTCGTGTCGCTTTCACCTTTTTCAGGGCTGGTGATGTGGCCTACCAGGGACCCTGGGTTCCCAAGACTTCATTGGGCTCAAGAACAGCTTATGCGCCCAAAAAAGGGTTTAGTGTGGCCGACCAGACTATCAATGGTGCAGCAACTACCGACAGGATCCTTATACGTTATGCCGAAGTATTGCTGATCTATGCAGAGGCAAAATTCGAATTGAATGGAAGCATCAGCGATGCAGATCTGAACCTTTCGATCAACCTGCTGCGCACGAGAGTCGGGTTTGCTCCAAAACTCACCAATGCGTTCGTAACCACCAATAATCTCAACATGCGCGACGAGATCAGGCGTGAAAGGACCATCGAACTGGCGTTGGAAGGATTTCGATATGATGACCTGATGCGCTGGAAGCTGGCCGAAGTTTTATTACCTCAAAATTTATTAGGTGCAAAGTTTATCGCTTCGGAATGGGTAGGGACCAATGGAAACAGCCTGAACCTTAATGCCGACCAGGTATTGATAACAGAACCGGCCAGTACAAGGCATTTCCGCCCTGAGCGGGATTATTTGTATCCTGTTCCTATTCATGAGATCACTACCAGCGGTGGCACCGTGGTTCAAAATCCCAATTGGCAATAAACCATAAAATAGCAACAATGAAATCATTAATATATATAGCAATTGCTTTTATCTCAGTTCTGACAATGGCATCATGCGAGAAAAAAGATTACCCGAAAGGAGTGGACGAACTGGCGCATCATTACTATGCCATCTTCGTTCCTAACACAAACACGGGCGTAACTGTGCCCCGGTCGCAAACAGCTTTGCTGAAATTTCCAGTACAGTTTTATTCAACTTTTGTACGGGACTACGATGCAGTGGCCAGGTACACCGTGGTGACACACGGTAATGGTATTACTTCACCTGCAATCGTTGGCCAGGATTTTAATATCGTTGACAAGAACGGTAACGCGATATCTTCCCCGGACAGTACATATTCAATGGTATTTCCCAAAGCCGTGCAGGCCATGGATACCATTTATATCAAATTGTTGAATAATGCCACCCCGGGTAGCCGGAAAATGGAGATTCAAATAATGGATAATATCACCAGCCAGTTCGAAGTAGACATTTTTTCTACTGCCTACCGGAGACCGGTTACCATTAATTAATAATAAGCAAGCAGTCGTAGTTTTCATATTAGCAGTTAGCAATTAACTTCACTATTGAAAAGCGGGGCTCAGGTGTAACAGCCGGGCTCCCTTTTCATAGTGAAGAGCTTTGACCACGCCGATCAAACCAATTTGAAATCCGAAAACATCAATTCTTGAGATTTTTACTTTTCCTGTATATCGTTTTATTGCCAGTCCTTGCAGCAACACAACCCAATTCCAGGACCGTTGTTAAAATCAATGAGGGCTGGTCCTTTTCAAAGGAAATGCATGACGGGCACGGAGAACAATGGCAGCCCGTAACCATTCCACATACCTGGAATTTGCAGGATGTGATGGATGATATACCCGGCTATTACAGGGGTGTTGGTGTATACAAAAGAAAATTATTCATTGATAAAAAATTACAGGGGAAACAGCTCTATCTTTTTTTTGAAGGCGTCAACCAGGTTGCGGAAGTTTATATAAATGGAAAAAAAGCCGGGAAACATATTGGTGGTTATTCAGGGTTCTATGTACCTGTTACCGCGTTGATCAGGGCGAGTGAAGAAAATGAGATCATTGTAAAAGCAGATAACAGTTTTGACCGCAATATCGCACCGCTTTCCGCCGATTTCACTTTTTATGGCGGCATTTACAGGGATGTATTCCTCGTTGCTGTTGATCCCGTACATTTTTCCATGAATGAAAATGGAAGCAATGCGGTTTATATCTCTACACCTTCTGTTAACAAGACCTCAGCGCAGGTCCACGTTAAGACTATTCTGTCCAACGAGGCTAAAACACCGAAACAGATAGGTATCAGGTCAATCATAACCGGTAAAAAGGGAAAGATCGTGGCTGTTAAGAAGGCCCGTGTCATCATTGAGCCCGGGGTTGACAAAACAGTTTACCAGGATCTCATGATCACTCGTCCTGATCTATGGTCGCCGGAAGCCCCGCAATTATACGGGGTCACGACGGAGATCGTTGATGAGGAAACTGGAAAGGTTCTCGATGCTGTGAACAATCCATTGGGTTTACGTTGGTTTCATTTTGATGCAGAAAAAGGTTTTTTCCTGAACGGGAAATCTTATAAGCTTGTTGGCACCAGCCGTCACCAGGATTACCAGGGCCTGGGCAACGCTGTTCCTGACGAAATGGCCATCAAAGACGTTGAGTGGCTGAAGCAAATGGGCGGTAATTTTTTAAGAATAGCTCATTACCCGCAGGATCCCTGCATACTCAGGGCATGTGATAGTCTCGGCATACTCACATCGGTAGAAATACCCATAGTCAATGAGATAACCGAGTCCGACTCTTTCACCATGAACTGCCGGAACATGCAACTGGAAATGATCTGTCAAAACTATAATCATCCTTCGGTGATCATCTGGTGTTACATGAACGAAGTGTTGCTACGCCCGCATTATAACGATGATAAAACCAAACAGGGCGCCTATTTCGCTTCAATTACGCGGCTTGCCCGGATACTGGATAGTATCACTCGCAAAGAAGACCCATATCGTTATACGATGATGGCTCATCACGGCGATTATAATAAATACAAAGAAGTTGGTTTGATTGATATTCCTATGATCGTAGGCTGGAATCTCTATTCCGGCTGGTATGGTGCAAAGCTTA
>DASSFT010000320.1:0-12412 GCA_035694045.1 Chitinophagaceae bacterium | reverse complement strand
TCTGAAAATAGTTACAGCACCGATACCCGCTTTTTACATTTTCAACGTACTACTATAATCACTGATAGTTCACTGCAACAGTATGGAAGACGAAGATTATAATCAAAATGAGGGCCTCAAGCAGGCTTATCGGACAGCATACCTGGTGGCAGGTTTCATTCGTGATACACTGACCACCGCTGAAAAGAATGAGCTCGATGATTGGATAAAGGCCAGCGATGATAATATGCGCTTATTCGATGAACTGACTGATGAAAAGAACTTAAAGCAGTCGCTGGAATGGTATGACGGTATGGATACTGAGACAGCTCTTCAGCAATCCAAGGAAAAAATTCGTTTTGCAGGTAAACGAGTTCGGCTATGGCCATATTCAGTTGCCGCTTCATTACTACTCGCCGTTGGTATTCTCTTCTATTTCAAACCCTGGAGTAAATCATCAACAAGCCCGCCCCTGGTTACGCAATCAAATGATATTTCTCCCGCTGAAGGCAAGGCGACTTTGACACTGGAAAACGGAGCAGTAGTTACGATAGGTTCAAAAGACACTATAATTAATGGGCAGATAAAAATAACCCAGGACAAATCGGAGATCATGTATAGCCAACAAGCTTCCAGCGCCTCCCTGGTATATCATACACTGACGGTACCCCGCAAGGGTCACTACAAACTATTACTGCCCGACGGAACCATTGTCTGGCTTAATGCTGAATCATCGATCCGGTATCCCGTGGCTTTCGGCGACAATGAGAGAAAAGTATACGTAACCGGGGAAACCTATTTCGAAGTCGCCAAAGATAAGGCCCGGCCTTTCCGGGTTATATCTGATGACGTCAGCATCGAGGTCTTAGGAACTAAATTCAATGTCAATGCCTACTCAAATGAACCCTATACGGCAGCTACGCTTGTAGAAGGCTCCATTCTGGTAACAAAAGGATCAAACGAAAATATTTTAAAGCCTGGCCAGCAGGCACAGCTAAGCGCAACTGGTTTTAATATAGCAGCTGTAGAGACAAAAGATATTATAGCATGGAAAAACAACCAGTTCAGGTTTATCAATACGCCTCTTGAAGCTATCATGCGACAAGTAGAAAGATGGTATGATGCCGAAATAGTGTATGAAGACAAACCGGCGGATCATTTTAATGCAGAAATATCGAGAGATGAACCTTTATCGAAATTATTACGCAAACTGGAGCTGACGAAGCGTGTCCATTTTAAAATTGAAAACAACAAAGTGATAGTTATGAAATGAAACCTGGATAAATAGTCTCAAAAAAAGTGGGTAGTGTTTGGATCACTACCCACAAAGATTTGAGTTAGCCAGTAACAAGCGTGAACTGTTATTTTTTAACCCAAAAACCAAAGCTATGCCATTGCGTTCAAATCGCAAAAATGCAGGGCTTGTGGCGAAGATTAGTAAAAGCTTAAAGACTATGAAATGTCTCACGGTCATACTATTTGCATTCTGCCTCAATGTCTCTGCGAAACCTCTCACAGAAGAAATTACACTTTCCCTTACTAATGCCTCTCTTGAAACAGTATTTAAGGAAATTCAGGGTCAGTCGAGTTACCGGTTTGTCTACACGAAAGAACAACTGGAAACATCTGCCACCGTTACGATCAACGTAAAAAAAGAAACACTGGAAACCGTACTTGAGATTTGTTTTCGAAACCAGCCGCTTACTTACACGATCGAGGATAAGCATATTATCGTGCAGGTCAGGGAAAAATCAGGGAACTCAAGGCGGCCTTTTCAAACTGTTACAGGCAGAATTATTAGCGACCAGGGTCAGGCTTTAAAAGGTGCCTCCATAACCGTAAAAGAAACCGCACTGGGAACGATCGCAAATGACCAAGGAGAATTTATTCTTGAAGATGTTAGTGCCACTTCAACTCTGATAGTTAGTAATATCGGGTATGAAACGCAAGAAGTTCCCTTGCGTAATCAAACAAAACTCACAGTGAGATTGAAAATCCTGATAAATAGCCTCGATGAAACTGTGGTTGTGGCTTATGGAAAAACAACAAAGCGTCTTAACACAGGCAGTGTAAGTAAAATTTCAGGAGAGGAAATTCGTAAACAACCGGTCACAAACCCGATTAGCGCCATCCAGGGTCGGGCTGCAGGGGTGTTTGTCAATACCCAAAACGGGTTGCCGGGTGGAAATATCATTGTGCAAATACGAGGCAAAGGTTCGATCAATGCAGGAACAGATCCGCTATACATAATAGACGGGGTACCCTTTAATCCCACGCCGCTAAACTCTTACTTCATTGCGCTGGCCGAAGGAATAGGAGGAACAACCAGCCCGCTAAATAGTCTGAACCCTGCCGATATCGAGAGCATCGAGATCCTCAAAGACGCGGATGCCACGGCCATCTATGGATCCAGGGCTGCCAATGGAGTCATTTTGATTACTACCAGGAAAGCATCTGAGGGTATGACAAAACTTGATTTCAATTTTTATACTGGTTTCAGCAAGCTGGCTGATTTTCCCGAGATGTTGAATATTAAGCAGTATCTCGAATTGAGACACGAAGGTTTTCAAAATGATGGTGTTACTCCTACTATTTCCAACGCACCCGATTTGTTGAAATGGGATACTACGAGATCGGTTGACTGGGTAAAATATATGTTGGGTGAGACTGCCGTTGCGTGGAATGGTCAGCTTGGTATTTCTGGTGGAAACCAGTACACCAATTTTCTTATAAGTGGGAATTATAGAAAAGAAGGAAGTATAATAAGGGGTGATCAGGCTTACAAACGCGGAGGCGCACATGTATTGATCCATCACAGTTCCACAGATAGGAAATTTTCTTTTGATCTTTCATCAAATTATTCTTCCGACAGAAATGAACTTCTGTCATCAAGCGTCTTTGGCATTTTCACATTGCCTCCAAATACTCCTGTTTACGATGATGCGGGAAATTACAATTGGGTTGGCATCACCAGCGCAAATCCGGAGGCGGTACTTAAACGCAAATCCATAAGTCGAACAAACAATCTTGTATCGAACGCTTCTATACATTATTCCATTTTGCCAGGGCTGAGCTTTAAAACAAGTTTCGGCTATACAAGGATTGAAATGGACCAGGTAATGACCTATCCAAAAATTTCATTTAATCCCAACACCGGATCGTCGGGGTATGCTTATTATGGTGACAATAAAAGCTCGACGATAATTATCGAACCTCAGCTTGAATATTCGAAGTCAGTGAAAAAATCGAACATTGGTTTTTTAGCCGGGATGTCCTGGCAGCAGTCAGTACAGGAAGGTAATTTCATATCTGGAACGAACTACAGCAACGAGGACCTGCTTGAGTTTGCCGGAGCAGCAGGCTCGATCACGGCGACCAATATGTATGCTCAATACAAGTATGCTTCTTTATTTGGACGCGCACATTACGACTATAAAAAGAAATATATTTTGAATGCAAGTATCCGGAGAGATGGTTCCAGCCGGTTCGGACCAGGCTACCAGTTTGGCAACTTCGGATCTATTGCAGCAGCATGGATATTTACCGAAGAGAGTTTTTTAAAAGGAGCTTCCTTTATCAGTTTCGGTAAACTGAGAGGAAGTTATGGGTTGACTGGCAATGACCAGATCAGCGACTATCAATATTTATCGACCTATGGGGTTTCAGGCTCTAATTACCAGGGTGTGGCTGGCCTGGCGCCCTTAAGAATCGCAAATGCCGACTTTCGCTGGGAAAGCAATAAAAAAATGGAGATAGCAACCGAGTTGGGCTTTTTTAAAAACAGGTTGCTTTTTACAATCGCATGGTATAGAAACAGAAGCGGCAATCAATTGATCGAATATCCGCTGCCTTATGCCAGCGGGCCGTTTGGCCGTTATGTTGCCAACCTCCCTGCCCTGGTGGAAAACCGTGGACTTGAATTTGAATTCAACTCTGCCATTGTAAAGACGAAATCGCTTTCATGGTCGCTTACCGGCAACCTTACTATGCCTAAAAACAAGTTGTTAAACTATCCCGGTCTTGAGGCATCTGTATTTGCCAATACCTATGTGATAGGTGAAGATCTCAGCATTAAAAAGATGATCAATTTTACTGGCATCAACCCACAGACAGGTAAACCCGAGTATGAAGATGTAAATCATGACGGGTTCATTAGCACGCCAGAAGACTATATAATTGCAGGGCGAACCTCTCCATATTATTATGGAGGCCTGGGTTCAAGCTTTAATTTTTATGGGATACAGCTCGATTTGTTTTTTCAATTCTCAAAGCAATATGCGTCCGGCACCACGACCATCGTGGGTACCCGCAGTAACAAGTTCAATATCGCCCTGGAAAGATGGCGAAAGCCCGGAGATATTACTTCAATCGCCAAAGCCACCGTTGCGCCTTCAGGAGAATACTTTAACCTGGCATTGTCTGATGCCGCTTTTTACAACGCATCCTATGTTCGACTAAAAAACATTTCTATTTCTTATTCGTTGTCACCGGGCATTACAAAAAAATTGAAATTGTCGGAATTCAGGTTTTATTGTGAAGGCCAGAATTTGATAACCTGGCGCAAACAAGCCAATCTCTACGATCCTGAGACAGCGAATACCGGTATTGGACCTTACAAAACAATTGCCATCGGAATTCATCTAACCCTTTAATCCTTTAAAATGAAAAAATACGTTCTAATTTATATTCTCCTCGGGTTTTGCATCATTTCCTGTAAAAAAATGGTTGAGATCGGACCACCGAAGACCCAGCTGACTCCTGAAAAAGCTTTTGCTGACGACAGGGCGGCAGTAGCAGTGATCTCGAACGTTTACGCTCAATTCAACTCTATAGGCGGCAACCTCACTCCACCAATAAGCTCATACATCGATGAATTAGCGACAACCAGCTCTAATCCAATCGACCTGGAATATTACAACGGATGGATTTCGGTAAACAATAACAACAATTTAAACTCGTGGCGCTACTTCTATTCTGTCATCTACCAATCTAATTCGATAATTGACAATATAGAGGAAGCAGCCAACGTAACAGCTGCGGTAAAACAACAGTTGAAAGGCGAGGCATTGTTTTTAAGAGCGCTCTCATTCTTCTACCTAGTAAATATTTATGGGGATGTGCCTTTGCTGCTGACTACTGATGTAAGACTTACCTCCCTTGCAAGCAGGGCAGCGTTGACGGATGTTTATACTCAAATAATTGAAGACCTGTCTCAAGCCAGGAATTACCTGGTAGATCAATATCCGAGTGCTGGTAAGGTTCGAGCGAATAAATGGGCAGCCGCGGCGCTACTAGCCCGGATATATTTGTATCAAAAAAATTGGGCGGCTGCGGAGTCAGAGGCAAATGCCGTAATCTCTTCAGGAATTTATACTCCGCTGGATAACCTTGCCAGTGTTTTCAAGTACAATAACAAAGAGTCGATCCTGCAATTTTGGATGAAAGATGGATATACCACCGAAGGGTTGCTCTATATTCCAGTCACCGGGTCAACACCTACTTATACGGTTGCTCCCATTCTGCTCAATTCATTTGAACCGGGAGATCAACGGAAGCAAATATGGACCGACTCGATCGTGCAAGGCCCAAATGTGTATTATTATCCGTATAAATACAAAAACAGGAGCGTTGCAGCAAGTACGGCTGAGTATCTTGTACTATTGCGCCTCAGCGAACAATACCTGATCCGTGCGGAAGCAAGAGCTCAGCAGGATAATGTCCCCGGATCAAAGGCTGATTTGAATACTATTCGGAACAGAGCCGGATTATCCAATACAAATGCTAACGATAAACCAACGCTGCTCGCAGCGATAAGCCAGGAGCGCCGGGTAGAGCTGTTCTGTGAATGGGGTCATCGTTTTTTCGATCTGAAGAGAAACGGGCAGATCAGCCAGGTGATGAGTCCTCTCAAACAAGCATGGCATAACGCTTCAGCCCTGCTTCCAATTCCACAATATGAGCGATTAAACAACCCAAATCTCAGTCAGAATCTGGGATACTAGTCAATCATTAATAGTTACACTTTATAAAATCATTGAAACAATGAAAAGGATATTCTATGCACTGATGTTCAGCTTGAGCCTCAATGCGGCTACATCGCAAACGCTGAAAGGATTAAAAATCGGGGACACTTTACCGCCCGTAATGGTCACTTATCTGGATGGTAAGGAGACGAGACAGGCTGAAGTTTCTTCTTTTTATAAATCAAAATTTCTCGTACTGGACTTTTGGGCTACCTGGTGTGCTGCGTGCTTAAGGGCCATGCCGGAAGCCGATTCGATCATTAACCAGTTTGGTGGCAGGATCAAATTTCTTCCTGTTACTTATGAGGACCGGAAAACGGTACGGGAATTTGCGAGCAAAAACAGGATACTCAGCAAGCACAAATTTCAATTGGTAGTGGAAGACAGTTTGATGATGGGGGGGTACTTTAAATTCAGAGTTCTTCCGCACCAGGTTTGGATAGATAGTAATGGGATCGTCCGGGCGATTACTTATCCCGACCAACTTTCATACAATAGCTTGCTTTCTTTTGTTAGCAATGGTAATATCTCAGTTGAAGAAAAGATAGATGAAGTTGAATTCGACCCATTCAAACCGTTAAAGGATACTGGTGCATTTCTGTATAGGTCGTTACTAACCTCCTATAAGCCGGGGATAGGGTATTGGGGCGGTACAACTGGAAAGGCTTATGACGAACGGTCTAGGGTGGACAGGTTTTTTGCCATTAACCATAGTCTCCTGGATTTGTATTACGTGGCATTTTCTCAAGCCAATGGGTCATTGAACCTTAGCAGGGTTGAACTTAATATCTCAGATTCGACCACATTAAATCCATTTTTTACGAACGAAGGGACACCTCCACGTAGCTTGCTTAAGCAATATTGCCTCTGTTACGAGCTAATCCTACCAAGCAAAGTGCCACGGAATGTACTGTATCCTTACATGCTGGCGGATCTTAATCGTTTTTCAAAGTTTCAAGGGAGCATAGAGAAGCGACAAAGAAGATGCTGGATTCTAGTGAATAGGGATAAAGCCAAAAACCCTCTCTTGACTACAGGTGAGCCCAAGGTTCGCTGGCAAGGCGGCTTTATCAGCAGAATCGAGAATCGATCAATTGATGTTCTGACCGAATATTTAAACTGGAATATGGAGTTGCCGGTTGTTAATGAATCAGGATACGAGGCATTAACATCGTTAGACCTTGACATTACTGCAAACGCAACAAAAAGTGCGGTTTATTTTGATGTCGAAAAAGTACGAAAGAGTCTAAAAAAATATGGCTTCGATATTGTCGAAGGAGAGAGGAACATCGATGTATTGGTAATTCGGGAAAAGAAATGACGGGGTTTATTCAGATCTATATGTGATTAAATCACAACAGTAATTGTAATAAATTAACTAATCATTTAAACAATGAAAAGGATATTCTATACGCTGATGTTCATATTAGCTTTCAACGTAGCTACATCGCAAACTCAGAAAGGATTAGAAATTGGAGATACTTTACCGCCGGTAATCGTTACTTATTTGGATGGTCAGGAGACCAGACACGCAGAACTTTCTTCTTTTTATAAATCAAAATTTCTGGTTCTGGATTTTTGGGCTACCTGGTGTGCTGCGTGCTTAAGGGCCATGCCGGAAGCCGATTCGATCGTTAACCGGTTTGGTGGCAGGATCAAGTTTCTTCCTGTTACTAATGAGGACCGGAAAACGGTTCGGGAATTTGCGAGCAAAAACAGGATACTCAGCAAGCACAAATTTCAACTTGTAGTAGAAGACAGTTTGATGATGGGAGGGTACTTTAAATTCAGGGTTCTTCCGCATCAGGTCTGGATTGACACGAGTGGAATCGTTCGGGCGATCACCTATCCGGATCAACTCTCATATAGTAATTTACTGGCATTCATTTCCAATGATCAGATTTCAGTCGAAGAGAAGGTAGATGAAGTTGAATTCGACCCAACCAAGCCATTAAAGGATACTGGTGCGTTTCTATATAGGTCGTTGCTAGTCTCCTATAAAGCGGGGATAAGTTCTTATATCGGATCGCCTGGTCGACCCTATGATGAGCGATATAGAATAAATCGGTTTTATGCCATCGATCGCAGTCTCCTGGGTTTGTACTACGCAGCATTCTCCCACAATGATGGCTCAATAAACTTTAACCGGGTTGAGCTTGATATCACTGATTCAACGGCATTAAACCCTTTTTTTAAGAATGGTGGAAACCCTCCACGTAGTCTGAGGAAAAAGTATTGTTTCTGCTACGAGTTAATACTTCCTGAAAAAGTGACAAAGAGGCAATTCTACTTCTATATGTTAGAGGAACTCAATCGCTTTTCAAAATTCCATGGGAGCATCGAGAAACGACAAAGGAGATGCTGGGTTATGGTAAATAAGGATAAAACCAAAAATCCGCCGATAACTACAGGAGAACCGAAACAGCGCTGGGCACTGGGATTTGTGAGCAGAATGGAAAATCAGCCAATCGATTTTTTGACCGTTTATTTAAACTGGAACATGGAGTTGCCTGTCGTTAACGAAACAAGATACGAAGGGCAGACCTGTATGGATCTAGATATCACTGCATACGCAACAAAAGAGGGATTCGTGTATTTTGACATCGAAAAGGTAAAGAAGAGCCTGAATAAGTATGGTTTAGATATTGTCGAAGCCCAGAGGAGTGTAGATGTATTGGTAATACGGGAAGAATAGCGGATACAAATAAGCCTGCCCGAGAACGAGCAGGCCTTGTATATATGGAGGACTGTGTATTTACTGTGGACTTTTCTTAATGTATAAGTCAAGTGCAGTGCCTTCGAAATCATAAGCCCTACCGCAAAATACCGAGCTTCCTTCAGGACAGCCAAAGGCGACGCTCGCAGCCGCGGCTGTGCCGATGTAGGTAACAGTCGGGATCAACTCAGCGTTGCCTGCAGGATTGTATTTGTGCCATACAAAACTCTCTAACGCCTTATTGTTCGCCTTTTCTTTGGGGATGGTAAAAGCGCTAAAGCCAATGGCTAGCACAATCGCGAGAATGCTTAAAAAATACTTTCTCATAAAATTGATTTTAAGTTAAATAAACTGCTTACTATTTTTTACAGGTGTTCGGCTTGTCCTGCCTGCTTCTGCGAAGAGGAAACTAAATGGATACAAGCAAGCCCGCCCGTGCGCAAACAGGCTTGCATATAAGAGACGGCTTGTATTCACTGGGGACTCTTCTTCACATACAGATCCAACCCACTTCCTTCGGAATCATAAGCTCTTGCGCAGAAGACTGTTGTTCCCTCACTGCAACCGAAGGCAGACTTTGCTCCCGCTTCTGTGCCCGTATATGTAACTATCGGACTCAATTCAGCCGTACCGGCAGCATTATACTTGTGCCAAACGTAGGTTTGCTTCTCTTTGTTTGTCTTGTCATGGGGGATAGTAAAAGCGCTAAAGCCAATGGCGAGTCCAATTGCGAGAATGCTCAAAAAATACTTTCTCATAAAATTGATTTTAAATTAAATAAAATGCTTACTAGTTTTTACAGGTGTTCAGCTTGTCCTGCCGGTACATATTTCTAATGCACAGGATTTCTAAACGGCCGTTTATTTTTTCGTTCTATTTGCCAGCCAATAAATGAGAGTGCGGCAAAAAAGACGTTAAACACGATATGCTGTTGCCAACTTAATTTTTTGAGGACTCCTCCACAAGTACAGGGTCGATTGGATGCAAAAAGCAACATGTACAAAATATAAAGTGTAAATAGAGCCAGCACGCAAAACGCAATCATGAATCCTGCTTTCCGCGTCCCGGGAATAACCAGGAGGATAGTCAGTCCCAATTCCAGGAGGGGTAGTGTCCAGGAGACCGGCTTACTTATACTGCTTAGCAGTTCCGATTGGCTGAGGGCGATCTTGAATAAATCATGATCGATAAGTTTGGTAATGCCTGTATAACAAAAAAGCAGGATAAGTAATGCTGCAATGATCTCGGGTAGCTTATTTCGGTAACTGGTCAACATGGAAGATTAAAATTGAGTGTTTGACAAGCAGATTAGTTTGCCATTCGGGATAAAAAACAGTCCAACCGGGATCCTTTAGACGAATTAATCCCGTTCAGACAACATTAAATCCTGTTTGGAATACTGGTTCCGCTAAAAAATGAGTATGGTGTTGCGAATGGTAAGGACTTTTTGATGAACATTGAGCACCAAAAATATTTTCGTGGCGAGGGGAATCAAATGGAAAAAGAACAAGCGAAGCTGTTTTTTTCAACACAGAAGCCGGTGTTTTATCGATTTTTAGCGTGTTTCTAAAGTGTTTGTTTGCTCATGTAAATAGGAAAAAGTCAAATTATAGTACAGCTATGGTTAGTCTGAGACTAACCATCAGCCTTGAAAAGGCTGGCAAACCTTGCCTGAGAAGGAAAGTGTCTGATTGTTTCGGCTCAATCATTAATATTAATTTTGAAAAATGGATAATGAAAACTCTTATCTAAAGCATCTGGTTGGAAAGGCTGTCACAAAAACTCAAATGACTACGAGTACAACATTTGCCCTCGAAAATAATAAAACGGATAAAAGTGACCCACGAATGGAAATAGCACTGGGAATATTTTTTGAGGATTTTTATTTGGAAATATATAATCCAATCGAAATTATTCCTTCTGACAAAGGATTGGATGATTTCAGAGGACTGACTGTAGTTGTTGCAAAGGAAGATAATGATGAAGCAGGGCTAATCTTTAACAATGGATATAAGATATTAATCAACATGCGAGACGAAGCGTATTACGGACCAGAAGCGATGTATCTATCAGGACCTGACAACTTTTTCGTGGTTTGGAATTAAATTTAATAGTGCAATACCTTTACCTTCTACGACAGCCATGGCTAAAACCGAATAGGCATCAAAAAAATCCTTTCCATATTTGTTGAAGCCATTTTTTGGATTCAATTTTTTATTACTCCACTTGGCATAGGTGCACTTATTGCAATAGTTATTTATATCAGCAATGAGAAGCTACTTTGGCTATCGATAGTAGTTACAGCAATTTCTGCCATTCTTGGAATTTGGTATGCCGAAAGAGTAAGAAGAAAACATGGGACGTCCAGGTATGCATCAAGAGTACTTGCTACACCTGATATTTGGCCTGATGAGTATCCTGAAAAAAAGAACCAAGAAACAGGAACCAAATAAAATTCAAGCAATAAGTCAAAAAAGGAGAGTTCGGAATCTGCTCTTTTATAGATTGCCACGGCAAGAACTATCTATTTCTATTTATCTTCTGTTGCCTCGCAATGACGTGCTCAGAGGGGAGGAGGCTTTTCGATAGAATCGGACACGCGAAGTTCGAAGTCGCAGCGTCTTCCCGCATCGCAGAGTGTACCGTCCTTACGAGGGATGCCTGCAAGCTCTGGCTACCTTGAAGCGTCTGCCGGCAGACCGACGCAAACTTGCTGACGCGAAGTAGAGTTTTATTGAATAGGGAGCTGAATACCTTAGAGATTGCGTCGGCAACGACTATCTATTTCTATTTAACTTCTGTTGCCTCGCAATGACGCGCTCGCGGGAGGAAATATCGGTCCGACTGGATTGTACACACAATGTTCTAAGTCGCGGAGGCTTCCCGCCTCGCAGAGTGTACCGTCCTTGCGAGGGATGCCTGCAAGCTCTGGCTACCTCGAAGCGTCTGCCGGCAGACCGACGCAAACTAGCTGACGAGAATTAGAGTTTTATTGAATAGGGAGCTGAATACCTTAGAGATTGCGTCGGCAACGACTATCTATTTCTATTTAACTTCTGTTGCCTCGCAATGACGCGCTCGCGGGAGGAAGTGTCGGTCCGACTGTACTGTACACCCGACATTCAATGTTGCAGAAGCATTGAGAACACTAACAGAACTACGATTTTGAAGTTTTGTTTTTAATATTCTGATTTGTTTGGTTCTTGGTTCTTGGCATCTTGGTGCTTAGTATTCATACACCAAGTTTCCTATTTGTATACGACGAATAATCCGTCAGTATTGCTTCATACTCTTCATGCATCAAAGGAGAAGTCAACAGGAAATCAGCTGTCGCCCGGCTGCAGGCCACAGGAATATTCCAGGTGGCAGCTACTCGTAACAAAGCTTTGATATCGGGATCATGTGGCTGGGCTTCCATGGGATCCCAGAAGAAGATCAGCACATCGATCCTTCCTTCTGCAATGCTTGCACCGATCTGCTGGTCACCGCCAAGAGGCCCGCTGAGAAATTTGATGACGGGTTGATCAATGGCCTTCTCCAGCATGAGGCCGGTTGTGCCGGTAGCGTATAATTTATGGTTGGATAGTGTTGTTCGGTTGTAGAAGGCCCATTCAATGAGCTCATTCTTTTTATGATCATGCGCCACAAGGGCGACATTTTTGCGGGCGGCTAATTTTCTTGTCTGCATAATCAG
>DASSFT010000319.1:0-7483 GCA_035694045.1 Chitinophagaceae bacterium | reverse complement strand
AGCTCGATCAATCCCTTTTTATCTTTGGTGGCGCCGGTATATGCCCCCGCCTTGTGTCCGAATAATTCGCTTTCCAGCAATTCTCTTGGAAAAGCACTGCAGTTAATCGCAACAAAAGAATTCTTTGAACGCTTGCTCCCGGTGTGTATAGCATTGGCAAAAACTTCTTTTCCAGTGCCGGTTTCACCCAGCAGCAGAACATTTGCATCGGTCGGGGAAATTCTCCGGGCCACTTTAACAGCTTCTTTAATAACAGGACTTTCACCGAGTATACTTTCAAAGCCGAGCGAGCTTTTTTCTCTAACCTTAATGGCTGAATTTTTGTTAGCTTTCACTTTATCAATAGCCTGGTAAAGCAAAGGGATGATCCTGTCATTGTCATTGCCTTTTACTATATAGTCAAAAGCGCCATTCTTCATTGCCTGCACACCATCGGGTATATTTCCATATGCTGTAAGTAAAATGGCTTCAACAGTTGGAGAAACTTGTTTGATAGTTTTTACAAAATCAACACCATTTCCATCGGGCAGCCTGACATCGCATAAGACGACGTCAAATGATTGTTGCTTTAACAGCTCCCCGGCGGTCTTCAATGTGCCTGTTTCGGCAACAGTGAACCCTTCCAAAGAAATTATCCTTGTCAATAGCTTACGCAGTTGCTCTTCGTCGTCGATAATCAAAATGTTACCTGGCATAGGAGAATTAAAATTAAAAAGAAAATCTGCCAATGTCAGTCTTCAACCCGTTTAAGTCTTAGTTTAGGAGGATTACCTACCATCAAAGGAAATTTTTCAACAGTTACATTGATCGGATCAAGCCCAAAACCCTTTTCTTCCGATAAACTGATATCTTTTAACCAGAAATGGAGTTTCATGATTATTCTTTCAAAAAAGGGTAGTTCGCTGTCCTGGCTCAGGTATTTTTCCATCACCATAAACTGGAAATCGCCCACCGTATTGCTGCTGGCAAGGCTTTCGTAGCGGCTGATAACATTTACTTCCTTGTGGGCTACCAGGTCTTCGACCACCTTCCTGAACATCAGGTTGATCCTGGTGGCTACGCGAAACCCTAACCTGAAGTCGATACGGATTATATCGTTTGGGATAATATGCTCCACTTTATATTCCGCTGTGTACGGATCATCCAGTGTGTCCACATGAACGAACCAGTAAATATCAGCACGCTTTGGTTTCTTGTTAAGTATAGAATAAATTATTTTATGTTCAATTTCTTTGGGGTTGTCGGCACTGGTCAGGTATACTAAATGAGTTGCATATTTCGGAACGGAACGGTCATCACTCAATTCCTGTATTTTCGGAACGTAGTGCTCAAGCCGCACAAATTCGATGTAGCGGTTCTTGATTTTCCGAGCCTTGTACCATGTAAACATCACCACGAACAATAAACCGCCTACGATCAGCGCCACATAACCCCCGTGCGGGAATTTCTGGATATTGGCATATAAAAAGCTAATCTCGATAGTCAGGAATACAATTAAATATAAATAGATGAAAGCAGATTTGGTTCGCCTGATCACGAGATAATTGGAAAAAAGAATGGAGGTGGCAATCATACATAAGGTGATCGCGAGCCCGTAAGCGGCCTCCATATTTGAAGCTTTTTGAAAATAAAGGGTAATCCCCAGGCACCCCGCAAGCAGCAGCATATTTATGGCAGGAATATAAAGTTGGCCCCTGGCTTCGGTAGGATATTGTATCCGTAATTTGGGCCATAGATTTAACCGGATGGCCTCGCTGATCAATGTAAAAGAACCGGAGATCAATGCCTGGCTGGCAATAATGGCCGCTGCGGTTGCAATCGCAATCCCAAAATAGAGGAACCAATCAGGCATAATTCCATAGAAAGGATTAAACCCGGAGTTGATCATTTCCCCTGTTATCGGTTGGCCGTTATAATGACTCAAAAGCCATGCACCCTGTCCCAGGTAATTAATGATCAAACAGGTTTTCACAAAAATCCACGAATACCTGATATTCCATTTGCCACAATGACCCAGGTCGGAGTATAGCGCTTCCGCGCCTGTAGTACATAAAAAAACTCCGCCCAGGATATAAAAGCCATGAGGATATTCAACCAGTAACCTGATCCCGTAATAAGGATTAAGCGCTTTAAAGATCAAAAGGTCATCGGCAACATGAATAGAGCCTAGCAATGCCAGCATAACAAACCAACATGCCATAATGGGACCGAAGAACTTGCCGATAAATTCCGTTCCAAATTGCTGAATGAAAAAAAGGATAGTAAGAATCCCGATAACAATCCCGACAATGGTAGGCTGGGTTACATGGGATAAAACCGGCACTTGTTTTAATCCTTCAACCGCGGATGTTACTGAGATAGGCGGGGTGATCATACCATCTGCTAATAGTGCGGCGCCGCCTAACATAGCTGGCAGTACGAGCCATTTTTTTCTTCGGCGCACCAATGCAAACAACGAAAAAATTCCACCTTCGCCCCGGTTATCTGCATTGAGTGTCAGGATGACATACTTGATAGTTGTTTGAAGCGTCAGTGTCCATATGATCAATGACAGGCACCCGATCACGAGTTCCGGGGTAATGGTTTTGCCGCTGATTATCGCATTTAAAACGTATAAAGGAGAGGTACCGATATCACCGTAAATAATTCCTAAGGCTATCAGAAGTCCCGCAAACGATACTTTATTTTGTGAAGACATTGAATAGGTATAGTTCAAAAAACAAATGTAGACCGGCAAATAGTAAAGTCCGGGAAAAGCAGGCTGTTCGGGTCAAATTTTTATAAAATCTTTATACGCTCCGCCGGCTTTTTACTTTTTCCTTGTGCCGGGCGGCCTACTTTTGTCTCCTATTTTCACCCGATGATCGGCATTTTCACCAAACGGATCAACAAGCGGGAGCAATACCTGATCAGTTTATTGCTCGTTTTAGCCGTGTCCGGCATTTGTTATGGTATTGCCACCTTCCTGGGATACCGGGTCATTGCTTTTATATTGTTGCTGACGGTATCACTTATCGCCATTTCCTTTGACATATTACCGGTTCTTCTTTCTGCAATACTCAGCGCCTTTATCTGGAACTTTTTTTTTATTCCCCCCCGTTTTACATTTCATGTCAGTACTACCGAAGATGTCATTCTATTTATTATGTATTTCGTGATCGCTTTGATCAATGCGGCTCTTACCTATAAAATCAGGCAGGTTGAAAAAACATCGAGAAAGAAAGAGGAGAAGGCTAATACGCTAAAGCTGTATGACACCTTACTTCATTCGCTTTCGCACGAGCTCCGGACCCCGATTTCAACTATCATTGCCGCAACGGACAATTTGCAGTCTAGCAATGATAACCTTACCAAAGAAAATAAGGACCAGTTGGTCTCCGAAATTTCCAAAGCGTCCTTCCGGTTAAATCAACAGGTAGAGAACCTTTTAAATATATCGAGACTGGAATCTGGCTTTATCCAACCCAAAAAGGACTGGTGCGATATAAACGAGCTGGTATATTCGGTGGTCAAGAAAATCGAGCAGAATAAAATAACCCAGAAAATAACCATCAATATCAACCCGGATATGCCTCTGGTAAAAACGGATAAAATGATGTTGGAGCAAATCATCTATAACTTGTTAAATAATGCGAGTCTTTATACAAAAGACGACAGTAAAATAAATATTACGGCTATCAACTATGCGGATGTGTTGCAAATCACAATTGAGGACGATGGTGAAGGATTTCCAGAGGAGGAGATTGGGAACGTGTTTGATAAATTTTACAGGCTGAAAAACGCTAAGGCAGGAGGAACCGGATTGGGCCTATCTATTGTTAAAGGTTTTACTGAAGTCTTAAAAGGGAATGTGAGTTTAAAAAATGTATCAACGGGAGGATCAAAATTTACCATTGAGATTCCCTGCGAGGTGTCGCATTTAAAAGCATAACAATGAACAAAGCGGAAATATTAATTATAGACGATGAAGAACAGATCCGCAAACTCCTGGAGATCACGTTGCGGGCAAATAATTATACTGTGACACACGCCGCTACAGCTAAGGAAGGAATTATTATAGCCTCGAATCATCCACCTGACCTGATTATACTCGACCTGGGCCTGCCTGATAAAGATGGGTTGGCCGTTTTGCATGAATTACGGCAATGGCATACCAATCCCATCATTATACTGTCCGTGCAAAATGCCGAAGAAATAATCGTCAAGGCCCTGGACAAAGGGGCGAATGATTATCTTTCGAAACCCTGGCGAACCGGTGAATTATTAGCGAGGATACGATCTGCTTTGAGAAGCTCAACCCAGGAAGATATTGAACCGATCATTAATTCCGAAGACCTGCAAATTGATCTTCAGTCAAGGACTGTAAGGAAAAACGGGGATCTTGTTAAGCTGACAACTACCGAATATAGTTTACTGGCGTTGTTTGCAAAGAACGAGGGCAAGGTGTTGACGCATCAATACCTTCTACGCGCAATATGGGGACCTGGCTTTATTCATCAATCACAATATCTCAGGGTATTCATAGCGCAGATCCGGAAAAAAATTGAGAATGATCCCAACAGGCCTGAATATCTTTTAACGGAATCAGGAGTTGGGTATCGTTTTGTAGGAAAGCAGGGTTGATCCAATGCAGAAGTGACTTAAAATGATTTCAATTTTTACCACATATCCCAGCTGGGTACGTCAAATGCGAAAAAGATCTTAAAATAATCTCGCGCGGACTACAACTACAGCCAGGTGAGTGTAATAATGGCAATGAAGTCGTTCATTATGGCTCTATGATAACTTTCATGGCCTTTTCTTTCGAGGCGTTACCAAATACTTCGTAAGCATGAAGTATCTCATTTAATTTGAAATGATGTGTTATCAGTTTATTCGGATCTATTTTTCCTGAGGTGACGGTCTTCAATAGCATAGGAGTAGTATAAGTACTGACCAGGCCTGTCGTAAGGGTTATATTACGAATCCAGAGGTGCTGCAGTTGCAGCTCCACGCTTTTGCCGTGTACACCTACATTTGCGATATGTCCTCCCGGTCGAACGATTCGCTGGCATACATCGAAAGTAGCCGGCAGGCCAACAGCTTCAATGGATACATCCACTCCATCTTTTGTTTCGGACATGATCTTTTTCACAACGTCCTCGTTTGCTGAATTGATAGTGTCGGTAGCTCCGAATTTTTTTGCCAGGGCCAGGCGATTCTCATCAACGTCGATCATATATATTTTTGCCGGGGAATAGAATTGTGCGGTGAGCAGCACTGACATGCCGACGGGCCCCGCTCCAACAATGGCAATCGTATCACCTGGTTGCACACGGCCATTCAACACACCTATTTCATGACCTGTTGGCAATATGTCGCTCAGCATTACCAGCGCCTCTTCATCTGTTCCTCCGGGAATATGGTGAAGACTATTATCTGCGTGGGGGATCCGTACATATTCCGCCTGCGTGCCATTAATGAGATGGCCCAATATCCAACCGCCATCTTCGCAATGGGAATACATTTGTTTTTTGCAATATTCACAGGAACCATCGGAAGTGATACAGGAAATGATCACATGATCGCCTTTTTTATAGTTTCTTACTGAATCACCCACCGCTTCTATTATGCCAACACCTTCATGACCGAGAGTGGTACCCGGTTTGCAGGTTGGGGTCTTACCATGCAGAATACCCAGGTCTGTTCCACATATAGTGGTTTTCACTATTTTAACCAGGGCATCTGTTGGCTTTTCAATTGCGGGTATCGGGAGTTCTTTCAGATCTATTTTACCTGGCCCACCATAAACCAGGCCTTTCATTGTTTTTGTCATATACTTGTTTTAAAGAAACTTTCAACCAACATTGTCAATCGTAGTCGTCTCCCCTGGTCTGGTGACGTGTCCTTACCCACGATTGAATTCGATGCTCCTGCGAAGATGATCAAGGGGCCGCATTTTGCGGCCCTTGATTAACCTAACTATACTGCTTATGAGAAAAACCATTAGTTTAAATGACGTTTACTATCAACTAAACTACCAGCTCAACGAACTCTAATTCGTTTTGTCGGGCCTCCTGTTTATTCAATGCTATCATAAAATTCCGCACCCGAATTTTCAAACTCCTGGCTAGAGCATAAATAAAGTCTTACAACACTTCAAGTCTTACATCGTCATTTACATCCCTATTCTCTTCCAATCACCAACATTGGGGTTAACATAGCACCCGTATACTTAAACCCATGGACCCTGTTATCAGTCTTTGGATTCGAGCTCCTTTAATTTTCCTTCCAGCACACCAATTCTTTCCTGATGCCTGTTGATCCTGTTCTGTATTCGTGCCTCTCTATTTTGCTTCCGATTCGACTTCCGGTTTTCAGCAGATGAGTTGCGTTTTGCTTTTAACTCAGCAATTCTATTGCTTCTTTTTTCCTTTAACTGCGAGATTTTTTCCTGGATCTTCGATTTTTGTGCCGCTGTTGCTCCTTTTAGTTTAGCTCTTTCTTCGGCAATTGATTCATTGAACTCGTCTACTTGTTCATCTTCGTAATCATCATATGCATCGTCTGCATCTGTTCTGAAAATTGTTGCACCCAGAGGCTCGAGCGAGGTGTCAACAAAAGCAGGGCCATCCTCGGCTATTTCAGCTATGATAGCTACTGTGCCAGGCTGGAGACGCTCGGTGACTTTCAACCCAAAATCATCCGCAAAGTCCATGCGGTCCGTATCTACAACAGCACCGGTCACTGTCCCGAGGAGCATGCCCACCATTGCACCTACAGGGCCGGCAATCGCACCTACCAGGGTACCGATGGCCATTCCGCCGACTGTGCGAAGACCGTCGGAAGTATTTTCCTGGAGGAACGTAATTTGTCCATTTGAATCCTTCTTTACGATTACTTTTTCGAAAACACTAATGTCGCCGAAAGATTCAAGTTCCTGCAACTTATGAGAACCTTTAACAGCTTGCGCTTCATTTGCAAATGAAGCAACGATAAGACTTGTCATTGTTTAAAATTTATTATGTGATGCCTACTCTATAAAGTTTTCGGCTGCCCTTTTTTAAGATATTATTGTTTGATATCAACTTGTAAAATTTATCTATGCCTCCATTTCGCTGCTTTAACGATTACGGATGCTACTGCTCTGGGATTGGACATAAAAACGGTGTGGCTTGCTTTTATTTCGGTTATGCTGGCATTCGCCCTAGTGTACATTGTACGTTCCAATCCCGGGTCAATACTTTTGTCTTCCGTTGCTACGATACCAAAGCAAGGCCTTGTTTTCCATGCAGCATAAGTAATGGGGGTATTAAGTCCCTTTTCCGACACCGGATTCTGTGAAGCATACATGAAATTTGCTTTTTGTGTACTTTGCTCGGCCGCAAATCCAGAGTGGAATTTTGCCTTATCATAATAAATAAATCCATTTTCATCCGGCGGAAGGACGCCATTTTCCGGGGCAGGCGTAATAATTGAGGCCAGGGAAAAAGCTGTTTCCTTA
>DASSFT010000318.1:0-11278 GCA_035694045.1 Chitinophagaceae bacterium | reverse complement strand
TTTCGAGCCCGGGATAATCCGGGATGATGTCCTGGGCGACCTTTCTCAATACCGGGTGACCATAAGCGACAATTGGTAAAATCAAATTTCTATGTTTAGAGTATTCACAAATTTAACCCTTCTTAACTTATTAACCTCAACCCCTCAACCCTTAAACCATTAAACCTTTAAACCTTTAAACCTTTAAACTTTTAAACGTTTCAACCCAGCGTCCTTAAATACTCCTGCAATAAAATAGTCGCTGCAATCTCATCCACTAACGCTTTATTTCGCCGTTGCTTTTTCTTCAGGCCCATGTCAATCATAGCCTGTGAAGCCATTTTGGAAGTGAATCGTTCATCTACTTTTCTGATGGGTATACCGGGAAAATTTTTTTGCAATTCTTTGATACATTTTTCAACCAGCGGGGTTGCATGTGTATCGGAATCGTCCATATTCTTCGGTTCGCCAATGATGATCAGTTCTACCGTTTCCTTGCTGAAATAATCTTTTAAAAAAGGGACCAGTTGTTTTGATTCGACCGTGGTCAGTCCCGTTGCGATGATCTGCAGCGGATCTGTGACAGCAATGCCGGTGCGTTTGAAGCCGTAGTCTATGGATAGGATGCGGGGCAATTTCGGAATTATGAATTATAAGTTGAAAATATGTCTGCAATTACGAAGATGGCGAAAACGACAGAGGCAATGCCATTGGCAGTCATAAAGGCCAGGTTGACTCTTTTTAGATCATTGGGTTTTACGATTGAGTGCTGGTAAATTAACATGCCGGCAAATACAGCCACACCGATCCAGTACAGCCAGCCAAAACTTCCATAAATGCCCGCTGCGACCACAGCAGCTGCGCTACATGCATGCAACAGCTCAGATACACGCAGGGCCTTTGCCTTTCCCAGGGAAGCAGGAATTGAATATAGCTTCTGCGACCTGTCAAACTCTTCATCCTGTAACGCGTAAATAATATCAAAACCACTCACCCAAAAGATAACGGCTAAAGAGAAAAGTATTGGCAATACGTCGAACCTTCCACTCACAGCAAGATATGCCCCGATGGGGGCAAGCGACAGGCCCAGTCCCAATATAAGGTGACAAAGAGGAGTGAATCTTTTTGTATAGCTATATCCCAGCACCACCAACAACGCTATCGGTGAAAGCAGGAAGCAAAGCCAGTTGATAAAGAAAGTACAAACGATAAATAAGATGCAACTGATGATTGTAAAAAGCAAAACACTGTTAGCTTTTAAAATACCTGCTGGAATTTCCCTGATAGCCGTCCTTGGATTTTGAGCGTCGAAACTGCGGTCGAGGTAACGATTAAAGGCCATAGCTGCACTTCGGGCAAAGACCATGCACAGGATAACCAGTACGAACTTGAAAAGAAGTATCCAATTTAGGCGGTTCGGGTGACCATTCGTAAACCAAATCTTAAACTCATAATTTTCCATCGACAACCCCTTAAAATAAGTTTTAAATGCCAGGAAAAACCCTATCAGCGCAAAAGGCATCGCGAAAATGGTGTGAGAAAATTTTATAAGACTTAAATAATTTTTGACTCTACTCATTTAACATGCATCATTTAACATTTACCATATTTCTTACAAGTTCCCATAAAACGACACCAGCCGCTGTTGCGATATTCAGGGAATGCTTCATCCCCAACTGTGGTATTTCAATGCAACCATCGCTGATATGAATAGTCGATTGCTCAACACCGGTTACTTCATTTCCAAAGATAACAGCCAGCTTTTCGCCTTCATTAAAACCAACCTGCTGCAAGGGCCGACTGTCTACAGCCTGCTCAACAGCCAATATCCTGTACTTTTTACTTCTCAATTCTTCCACGGCTTCCCCGGCGGTTTTAAAATATTTCCAATCCACCGTCTCTTCCGCGCCCAGTGCTGTTTTCTTGATTTCCTTGTGGGGTGGTTTAGCAGAATAACCGGTAATATAGATAGCTTCAATCAAGAATGCATCGGCTGTCCGGAATACGCTGCCGACATTGTAAGCGCTGCGGATGTTTTCCAGGACAACGATGATGGGAATTTTTTCGGACCGCCTGAATTCCTCCACTGATTTGCGGCCCAGCTCTTCCATGCTCAGTTTTCGCATGGCGCAAAGGTAATATCAGAGGTTCAACCCCCAAGTAATTAAGCTGTTTACCTCCTCTACCAATCCATTCACGTGAAGGTCAGAGCGCTTATACCCCAGCCTGACGATCACGATCCTTTTTGAAGGGATAACAATGATGTATTGCCCCAGTATGCCTCTCGCATAAAAAATTTTGGAATTGGCGGGACTGATCCACCACTGGTAACCGTAATAGTCACAGGGTAGACCTGAATCATCCGGAATATTACAGGGCGTGATCGATTGCCTGTAATAATCTGTGTCGATAACCGGATTGCCTTTCCAGCGCCCGCTGTCGAGCATCAGTTGCCCGACCCGCGCAAAATCCCGGGCATTGGAGTTAAAACAACAATACGCTTTCTCGATACCATTTTTTTTGTCAGTGCTCCATAAAGCGGGATGCTCGGCTCCCATCGGTTGCCAAAGCTTTTCACTGGCATACTGGCTTAAGGATTTACCGGTAGCTTTTTCTACGATCAAACCAAGCAATTCCGTATCGCCGGACTTATACTCATGAAGACTACCTGGTTCCTTTACAATCTTTACGCGGGTAGCTGTTTTATAGATATTGCTGCCATAATAAGCTTCAGTGGTAATAGAAAGCGGGTTTGCATAGGCTTCATCCCAGTCGCTCCCGCTGCTCATCGTAAGCAGGTCCTTTATTTTCATCCTGGCGGCCAGGCCTTCCCTGAATTCAGGTAAGTAGTTACTCACCGGTTCATTGACTGACTTTATTTTTCCTTCTTTGATAGCTGCACCCACAAGCAGGCTGGTTATACTTTTTGCCATCGAAAAAGAATTGGACCAGGAAGAATCGCTGTATCCACCCCAATATTTTTCAAAAAACAACGAATCGTTCTTGATCACAACAACGGCTACCGTGTTTAACCTTTTCAGGATCTTATCCAGTTCATCCGGCGGATCGGTCTTATTAAAATTTTCCGACAAGGGCCAGGGTTGAGGAGATGAAACGTTTACGGTGTCATTACTGAAGATCTTGTAGTCATCGATACCGGCAAAATTGTACCAGACCGCCCTGAACAGGTAAGTCTTACCCGATATAACAGCGTACGCACTAAAAAGGAAAACAATAATGAAAAGAAACAGGAAAAACCGCTTGAGGAATTTTATCATAATGATGGCATTGGATCACCAAACATAGTAGAATTTATCGGGTGAAAAAGTTAATGTCTATTGATAGATTGGAAGATTACAGGTAATTGGGTGATGATCCAAGCAAATAGATCAATGATTGCTGCAGATCATGGATAAAATCGTCGCGGGCGGCGTCAGCCCATTCACGGTCCTCCTCGGGATTGGCCTGGCAGCCGGTGCCAAAACTGCTGAGATCAATATCACGATTAAAAAACCTGACGCCGAAATCACAATTCAACTGGCACCAACCGTTGTAATCAGGATCTCTTCGCGTCCTTACATAGGCATGATCAATTAATTCATTTAGCTGTTGAGTGATCTCGGTCGGATTATACTTTTTTCTCAACACTCTTAAGAAATCCATTACCTGGCAATGATAATCCTTTTGCATAATGTGCAGGATTGAACACTCGGTGCCTTCGTTATTTGTCCAGGACTGGAATGCATAAGGAAGGAAGCAATTAATGGCCGAATCAATTTGATTCGAACCTTCGTAAGCCAGCATCAACCGGTAATTAAACTCCGTTCGATAATAAATTCCGTTCGAACCGCACAAATTTCTTTGCGATGGAATACGCTGGACGTATTGGAGATAATAAAGGGCTGAATCATAATTATTCCCAGCTATAAACTCATCGGCCAATCGTATGGCATATCTTCTTTTTCGATATGAATTATCCACTTGCCCTGTCATGACGGCCAGCCTATAATAAGCTTTTGATTGTTCCCGATCACCAAGCGAATCATATAGACCGGCGATCTCCCAGTAAAAAAAAGGCGTCGTCTCCTCGACCCTGGAGATGCTGATGATCTTTTGAACATATCCTATAGCTTTCTCAAACTGCCTGGTTTCTTCTGCATTGTAGAAAGCATTGTGCAAACTATCGATCATTCTTTCATAGTCCTGTCCATGAGCGGCGGATATTGAACCCGCGACAAAAGAAAAAATTGCGATATGGCGGAAAAAAGGCCTCATGTACTATTAAAATTACTTCAAAACCAGACCTTAACAAAAAACGGCAAATGGTGGGAATAATATCGCTGCCTATTATGGCCGCTTCCTTATTTTTGTCGCCATGGCTAAAGCGACGACCACAGAGACTCCACTAATGCAGCAGCACGGGGCCATCAAGAAAAAGTATCCTGATGCCATTTTATTGTTCCGCGTGGGCGATTTTTACGAAACTTTCGGGCAGGATGCAATCATAGCTTCACAGGTGCTGGGTATTACCCTGACCAAAAGAAATAATGGCGCCGCCGCCTCATCTGACCTGGCAGGCTTCCCCCATCACGCACTCGACACTTATTTGCACAAACTGGTAAAAGCCGGTCACCGCGTAGCAATCTGCGACCAACTGGAAGATCCCAAACTTGCCAAGGGAATCGTAAAAAGAGGGGTGACAGATATGGTGACACCCGGAACAACGGTCAATGATAAACTGCTTGAGCATCACAGCAACAATTTCCTGGCGGCTGTTCATTTTGCAGAAAATGATCAGTACGGCCTGGCGTTTCTCGATATCTCCACCGGGGAATTCCTGGTGGCCGAAGGTGACCGCGAATACGCGGATAAATTATTGCAAAGCTTCAAGCCAGCTGAGATCATCTTCCAGCGTCACAAGCAAAAACTGTTTAAAGAATATTTTGGCAGCAAGGTATACACCTATGCACTTGACGAATGGATATTTGATCCTGCCTATGCCTCCGATACATTGTTAAAGCATTTTCAAACCCATTCTTTGAAAGGATTTGGTGTAGAGGGCCTGAAAAATGGACTGACTGCCGCCGGCGCCATCATATATTACCTGAAAGACACCGAGCATCCCAATCTCCAGCATATTGCTTCGTTACAAAGGATCGACCGGGAAGATTTTTTGTGGATGGACAGGTTTACAATCAGGAACCTTGAACTGGTAACAGGGAACTCCGAAGGGAATCACACATTGCTGAACGTACTCGACAACACCGTGTCACCTATGGGCGCACGGTTACTGAAACGATGGATCGTTTTCCCACTAAAAGAAATAAGCAAGATCAATGAGCGCCTGGAACTGGTTGAATTATTTATAAAAGAAACCGATCTGCGCAACAAAATTTCGCAATCGATCAAACAGTGCGGAGACATCGAAAGGCTGGTTTCAAAAATTCCGCTGAAAAAAATCAACCCCCGTGAAGTATTGCACCTGGCCAGGGGATTGAAACAGGTAGAACTAATCAAACAGGTTTGCCCGGCTTCAACCAATGAATATCTAAAAAGACTTGGTGATGCATTAAACCCCTGTCCTTATATAGCCGAAAAAATTTTCAAAGAGATCGTAGATAACCCGCCGGCGCTGGCAATAAAAGGAGGAATGATCAATGCTCACGTAAATGACGAGCTTGACCAGCTAAGGAAAATAGCGCATAGCGGAAAAGAATACCTGGCACAATTGCAACAAAAAGAAGCGGAGACCACCGGGATCTCCTCGCTTAAGATAGGCTTCAACAATGTATTTGGATATTACCTGGAAGTCACCAACTCCCATAAGAATAAAGTCCCGGACTCATGGATGCGGAAGCAGACATTGGCCAACGCAGAAAGATATATCACGCCTGAACTAAAGGAATACGAAGAAAAAATTACCGGTGCCGAAGAAAAGATCCTGCAGCTTGAGCTGCAGTTGTTCGAATCGTTACTGAATGAACTGTTCGACTACCTTGCTCCGGTGCAGAACAATGGGAACGTGCTGGCTATAATGGATTGTATTAGTTGTTTTGCCAACAATGCCCTGCACTACCAATATAAGAAGCCTGAATTGCACGACGGAGATGAGATAATTATCAAAGACGGTCGTCACCCGGTCATTGAAAGAAATCTCCCGGTGGGCGACCCTTTTATAAGTAATAACCTCGAGTTGAATAAAACCGGGCAGCAGATCATCATTCTTACAGGTCCGAACATGAGCGGTAAAAGTGCCTTGCTGCGACAGACGGCGCTTATCACCCTGATGGCACACACCGGGAGCTTTGTGCCGGCCAGCGAAGCCCGCATATCCCTGACCGATAAAATATTTACCCGGGTCGGCGCTTCAGATAATCTCACCGGTGGTGAATCGACATTCATGGTAGAAATGAATGAAACGGCAAGCATCATTAATAATATTACATCACGCAGCCTTATCCTGCTCGATGAAATTGGTCGCGGAACGTCCACGTACGATGGTATTTCCATCGCCTGGAGCATTGCAGAATACCTGCATCAATCGCCGCACCAGCCAAAAACTTTATTTGCTACCCACTACCACGAATTAAATGAACTCGAGGAAAAATTTGAGCGTGTAAAGAACTATCATATCACGAATAAAGAAATCGGTAACAAGATCATTTTCTTAAGGAAACTGGCAAGAGGCGGAAGTACCCATAGCTTTGGTATCCATGTGGCAAAGATGGCAGGTATGCCACCTTCGCTGATAGAAAGGGCGAATGATATATTGAGACAGTTGGAAAGTAAACATGTCGCAGATGAAGATCCAGGGTCGATAGTCGATAGTCAAAACCCGATAGCTATCGGGTCGATAGTTGGAAGTAAAGAATCGACAGAAGACCTAGGTAAGAAGGTAAAACAGCTTTCGTTGCCGCAGATGCAGTTATCGATTTTTGACGCCCACAGCGAAACATTTGATGAAATAAGAAAACTTCTTGAAGGGATCGATATCAATCGCCTGACCCCCGTTGAAGCATTACTAAAGTTGCAAGAGATCAAGAGTAAATTAAAATAAGCATCCGGCCTCCCTCTCCAAAAGAGAGGGAGAGTAAGAAGCATCCCATATCCAGCATCCACCATCCAGCATCTAGATATACTTCAACCACCACTGCTGATGAGTACTCTTATACCTGTCATATTTTTTACAAAGTGGGTATAAAACTATCACAACAAACAGCCAAACTGCATATACACCTGCCAGTGGCAACCCGACGGCAGGTGGTTTAAAGAAAAAGAGAGAGTCTGGTCCATCGATCTCACTGCTTGGACGTCCCTGAGCATAAAACAGTATGACAACAATGATATGAATAATAAAAAAATGGAGGATATAATAAAACATCGGGACCCGCCCATAAACGTTCATGATCCGGCTAAACCGGTTCTGCACATTTTCGATAAATGCCAGCAATAATATTCCCGGCCCCAGGGTCATGCACAGGAACAACAGGGACGGTGGATATTTGGTCAGGTTTAAAAAAGAAAGAAAAGTATACACCGGTCCACGCTGCTGCTCCGACCAGGGCGCTGGGTCGCCGTATTTGTTGATAAATCGAAGAACAAGAAACAAGGCAATCAGGCTGCAACCGATCAATACCAGGTTTTTTTTTCGCCAGGCGGGGTTTACACCTTTTGCATACAGTTTTCCAAAACAATATCCCAGCAACATCACGCCCACCCACGGAAGAAAAGCATACACGACGATTACAACATGAGTCTTGTCAAGCACAATTGGCGAAAAATTCGAAAAATAAACAAGATTGGCCAGGTCACCGCCCTTCAACCCGCTGTTGACGCGGGGATAGTCGAGAACGTTATGACCAAAAACAAGAATGACCCCAAGCACAAACAATACCTCGTAAGGCAAAAAAATCAGCAGGCCCAATATGATCATGCTAATTCCGATGGCCCAGATCACCTGCAGGATAATAATATGGTAGAGCGGATCGAAGCGCCAACCAAACGTGATAATGATAATCTCGACCAGCGCAAGGAACAAGCCGCGTTTTAAAAGGAAGAAGCTTAGCTCTTGCTTTGTTTTCTTCTGTCCCATCAGGAATATAGAGGTACCGGCTAAAAAAACAAATATCGGGGCGCAGAAATGGGTGATCCACCGTGTGAAAAAAAGGATGGGAGTAGTTGTCGCCAGCTTGGTTGGGTCCATCGCGACGGCCGAAGCACCCCCTGTCTGAACGGCTGGTCTATAAATAAAATCCCTGACATGGTCCAGCGCCATGATCACCATCACGATACCCCGTAAAATGTCGATGGACTGGACCCGGTTCCGTATGACAGGAATGGAAACTGTTGGTTCGGTCATAATTTTGATTTTGCAGTTGAAAAATTACAGAAAATTATAATGCGGGGATGCTAGATACTAGATGCTAGATACTAGATGCTAGATACTCGATAGCATCCTACAACTGACCAGCATCCTGGATCTAACATCTAGCATCCAGCATCCAATTGCGACCCCGATAGCAACCTTTGAACTCTCAAAATCGATGGCATAGGAAAAATCAGATGCCTGCTTTCTTAATCCAAAAAAACCCTATTTTTACTTCAAATCTCGCAACCATGCAACTGCTCAAACTGACTGTTTTATCTACTCTTACATTGGCTATCGCGATAAGCTTTGTGTCCTGCGAAAAAGACGCAGAAAAGAAAAAATACCTTGAATATATGAAGTCTGGTATTCCGATGACGGGTTCTAATGAAGCTCCCCCTACTCTTTCGACTGCTTCAGGAATACTGGACGTATATTATGCCAAAAACTCGAAGACTCTTTCCTATAAAGTGACCTGGCAGGGCCTGGCTGATACAATTGTGGGTATGCATATTCATGGCACAGCACCCGCGGGTTATTCAACCGGCATTCTCCAGAATATCCTAACCACGAAAAATGAGGCCGTATTTCCGTTCCGTGGAGGTACTTATTCAGGAAGCTTGCTGGTGGACGGTGCGGTAATAAAAGAAGAAAACCTGTTGAATGGAATGTATTACCTGAATATTCACACCAAAACATATCCTGGTGGTGAAATTCGTGGACAAATAAGATTCCAATAAGAAACAAGTGTTAAGTTAACCGTGAGTTGTCAGTGGTGAATGGCGAGTGAGTGATCTGATTGCGAAGCCATCACTCACGACTGACCACTCTCCACTCACCTCAAATACCACAACCCCCAGGTCGGGACTTTTTATGCCGGCCTACTTCGCATCAAACCATAATTTTTTATTGTTGTTCCAGTCGCCATTGTAATTTATAAAAAGCTCCTCCCCGGCCTTGATAAAGCGGACCGCCTTTACAATAATACAGGAGTTTTCAAAATCCATCTCGTATTCGCAATTGGACTTATAAGAGTGGTTATAGACCGGTACATAGCCCATCGCCATGCAGCATTTGTCTTTCTTACCACCCCATTCAAAAATATAATCGTGCAATAGGGTCTGGTCCAGTAGTTTTCTTTCTTCGGAACTCATTACGATGACGGGAGAAGCCTCGACGATCGTTCCTTCATCAATATTCTCAGAAGTAAAAACGCCCCGGCCCATATCGGAAGAAGAGTCAATATATAGGGATGAAAGAATCTGCATGACGTCAAGTTTAAATCCGATCCCCATAAATATCGGGACAAATATGCGAATCCCGATAGCCATCGGGACGATATTAATACAGGTTGCATTTTTTCGGATTCATCCCGATAATCCCGATGGCTATCGGGAAGGATTTATTTTCTTTTAATAACCATGTATTAACCCGCCCGCTAATTTTGTGCACCGTAATTTTGACCCATGCCTACTTCTTTTGAAGATCAACCCAAGTCATTGAAGGAGCAGTTTGAAGCGGTAATTGCGGCAGAAGACAAACTGCAGATCCGTGATTTCCTGAATCACCAGAACATCAGCGATGTCGCTGAACTGATCTATGAGTACCCCGAATACGAAAGCAGCATCGTCGCAAACATGTCATTGCACCGGGCCGCCAGCGTATTCAAGATCATCGAGCTTTCTCATCAAAAACGGATCATCAGGGACCTACCGCCCAACATTGTTGCCACTCTTCTGAACGAATTGCCGCCAGATGACCGTACCGACTTCCTGGAAGAGCTGCCGAGCAATGTTGTGCGGGAGCTGATAAAGTTGCTCGACCCCGAAGAGAGGAAGATCACTTTATCCCTCCTCGGTTATCCCGAAAACAGTATCGGCCGCCTCATGACGCCCGATTATGTATACGTTTATCCTGATAATACGATCGAAGAAGTATTTGCCACGATCCGCAAACATGGCAAAGACAGTGAGACCATCAACGTGATCTATGTGATCAATAAAAACGGGGAACTGCTGGACGATATCCGCATCCGCGACTTTATCCTGAATGCCCCGGATAAAAAAGTTGCGGAATTGATGGACGACAGGGTGGTTTGCCTGCATCCCGACGACGACCAGGAATCAGCCGCCGAAATATTCAAAATGAATAACCGGGATGCGCTGCCCGTGGTCAGTAAAAGCAATAAGCTCCTGGGCATTGTCTCAATCGATGATATGCTTTGGGTAACCAGTGAAGAGTTCAGCGAAGACATGCAAAAGATCGGGGGTACACAGGCATTGGACGAACCTTATCTCGAGATGCCGATCTTCCGGCTATTTAAAAAAAGGATAACCTGGCTGGTTGTACTGTTCATCGGCGAAATGCTTACCGCTACTGCCATGAAATATTTTGAAGCTGAGATCGCCAAAGCGGTGGTGCTGGTGTTGTTTGTGCCCCTGATCATCTCAAGCGGAGGTAACAGCGGTTCGCAGGCATCAACGCTTATCATCCAGGCTATGGCCGTAGGCGAGATCACCCTGAATGACTGGTGGAAAGTAATGCGAAGGGAGATCATTTCAGGCTTCCTGCTGGGCACTGTATTGGGATTGATCGGTTTTTTCAGGATCGCACTCTGGCATTCGATTATGCCTGAAGTCTACGGGGAACACTGGATGGCGCTGGGCGTCACTGTTGGTGTCACATTATTGGGAGTCGTATTATGGGGGACTTTGTCCGGTAGTATGCTGCCTATGCTGTTGAAAAAACTGGGGGCCGACCCCGCTGTCAGTTCAGCGCCGTTTGTAGCCACCCTGGTAGATGTAACGGGTCTTGTCATTTATTTTTCCGTGGCTTTCCTGATCCTCAGCGGTAAACTGCTTTAATAAAATCGATATACGAGAGTGGCTAAAGAGATCATCCAGCATCCAGCATCTAGCATCCAGCATCTAGCAT
>DASSFT010000317.1:0-4148 GCA_035694045.1 Chitinophagaceae bacterium | reverse complement strand
ACCGGCCATATATTTTCTTCAGTTCTTCCATAGCATCAGGGTTTTCCTTTTTTGGCGTTCCTGTATGCATCCATCCCCGGTTGCCGGCAAATGCCAGGAAGCCCATCGTACTGGCGAGGATGATCGTTCCGATTATGATCCATTTCTTATCCATCAAAAAATCTTTTTCGTTTTATAGTCTTTTTCTGAAAAATTGCCTGCTTTCCTTTAAGGTCATTACTCCTTTTTCTGTTTCTTTCTTCACACGCACTGGTGTGCCTTCTTCATCATATTCATAAAGGGTCGCAAAATTGTTTTCATCCAATTGCGCCATCAACCGCATAGTGACATCGTCATATACATAACTATTCATTTGGCCGGCGTTGGGGAGGATCCTGAAATCATCGATCTCAATATTGCTTCCATTAATCTGGAGTGAGAAATTGCCAGATGCGGGCATGGTAAATTTTAATTCAAGTCTTTTCCAGTCTTCTACTACCGGTACTACCAGTGTTGAAACATTTTGGCTGACCCCGTTTATTGTTACACTGAGGTTTTGAATTTTATTATGATGCGCGGCGTCGTTATCGTACACCCAAAAACTGAGCAGGTACTCTCGATTGGGTACAGGAGCGAAACCTGAGGCCAGTTCATTGCTCAACAGCTTGTAGCGGCCTGTTGCATCCCAGCCAAGGATACTGGCCTGGGGTTCCGCATCACTTCCTGGAGCTTTTGTAATGTTGACGGTCCCATTAATATGATAACTATATTTCCCGGTATGAGAACGCGTTGAAATGATTGAGCCGACTGGCGATGTCCATACACCGCTTTGGTTTGCAAAACCAAAATCAAAATGTTTTGGAAGCTGACAGGATGGCGTTGGAACGAAAGGATTAATAGTAAGACAAGACGGTGTTTGAATCGGAGAATTATCAACAACATTGAAATCGTAATCTTCAAAACCATCAAAAGCGATTTCATTGTGCCGTGCATTCGCTGCGACAGCTGTTGCCATCGACTGCTGGTATCCAAACAATGCTGAGCCAAAACGTCCCAGCGGATCTTTCGATTCTATTTCATTGCCTTTTTGATCGTAGTAAATCGATTTGCTGTTCCATACCCAGCGGGAAAGCGGATCGGTGACGGTCGTCACTTCATCCCCAGAAAATGTTCTTTGCAACAGGCCATCCTGCCAATTCCAGAAAGGCGCGTAGGTTGAATAAGATCCTGAGTTGCGAATATCAGTTCCCCCCGTTTGATTGGGATTGCCTTGCTTTTCCTCGCGGCTTACCGTGTATACATAACTTATATAAGGACGCCAGTTACCAAGAACGCCGGTATAATAAGGATTTATTTTGCGACCGACGGGGTTTGGGCAGGTTGTGCAGTCATCAACGGTCAATGTTGCAATATTGGACGAGCTGCCCGGAATTAAATATGTGACTTCCAGCCTTGGGCGTTTAGACGGGTCTGAATAATTCTCAGATGCAAAAGTGTTATAACCCAAAAGATTAGGAGTATGGGCATTGTTGTTAGCTGGCCAGGTTAAGAATGTAAAACCGGGATTGCCATGGTAATATACAAGGTTGCTGACCAGGGCTCTCATGTCAACTATTACATCTGAAAAATGATTCTGAATAGTTGGAAGATTTGAAACCGGGCCCCTCCAACCATTGGGTCGGCTTATACAATTCCAGCTACCACCAAATATGTAATCGATGCTCCAGATAGAAGGCAATAACAGCGGCGCTTCAATGGTGGTAGTGTGTGCGTTCGGGTAGGTAGGTGGATTATATCCTTCCGGTACAGCATACATGTAAAAGTTCGCCGATTGAATTTGAGCATTAGAAGGAATAGCAGAAATACCATCTATCTTAAAACTGGTACTGGTTAATTTAGATTGGATTCCATTCGCGTCAGTATTATAACTTGCAACAAGCCTGGTACTGTTTGGAACGGAACCGTCCGGATAGAGGGTAAACGCGTTTGCGCAGGTTGTATAAAGAGTTTGCGTCACAGTTTGCGAACCTGCCCCGCTATAAGAAACCGACTGACCACTAACACAAGATTGGCTTGTCAATCCATAGAATGAAACGGGGTTGCTATCATTAGAGCGTATAGACACAATACAATCTCCAATTTTGGCCGTATATATTGTTGCCGTTGTGTTAGACGTTAATGCATAAAACAACTGGTCGACATTCATATCCAGTATTTGGCAATGACCGACCGGATAGCCTGCGGCATTTGCTTCTGCTACTAACTGCCCGACCGTTATATTTTGGGATTGTTGAATGAAAAGTTTGTTACTGTGTATTAAGTAATCAAAAAAACCTTTTAAGCACGTGCAGGTGCAATTTCCCGGAAGTGATAAAGAAGGAGTTTGTCGTAGTTCAATTCCGGTTGACGAGGAATCAAAAACATACGAAGAATCGGATTTCGATGCAAATCTTCCTGTTGGACTTCCGGAAGCACAGTCGGAAGTATAATACGGGCTGTTCACTTCTATTCCCCATTCTTCTTTGAAAACTGCAGATTTTGAATCGAGTATTTTTTTATCTACCCCGAGATCGATTACCCTGGCACCAGATGAAATAACTCTTGGGTCCTTCATGCACACAACAGTACCAACGCCGGCGCCCTGTATATTTCGCCGGCCGGAACGTATTATTGTCCACTCACCCGAACTAATAATAAAGTCACCATTTTTATCTACCAGCCGAAGAGTTCCATCTTGCGACCGGATGATCCATCCTTTTATCTCCTGGTTACTAGACACCAATTCATCACCCGGGAACAAATAGTCATTCTGCATTTGCGTTGTAAGACTGGTGATGAGCCCACTGGTGTTTGTCTGGAAGTTTGTAAACGTTGCCCCCAGGTTCTTATATGCTCCGTTCATGCCTTCGTATGCCCGGTAGGCAGGATAACTAAAAGCGTAAGTGTATTTATCAAATTCGTTTTGTGTTTTCGTCAATAACACCTGGCCGGTTTCTGCATCCCACAGTAAATTTTCGGCTTCAATGGTAGAACCGTTTTGTTTTGTAGTCACCTTCTTCACTATACCAAACCGGTGTATCACTTTTACAGTGGATATCGAATAAAAATTCTTGATAGACTCGCTACTACTTTTGTTCAGCCAGAAAAATCCCAAGATGAAAGGTGGAAACTGGACCGAAAATATTCCGACGTAGGGTGCTGTACGTTTACCATGAGTTTCACTCTTGCTTTGGCGCTGGTCGGTTACAAAATCAATATCCGTGCTTATTGGCGTTGTTTCTATCCTGCCTACGTCGGTTAAAACGTCGACAACATTGTTTAATTTTTTTGTTTCCTTCTCATTGTCTTCCACATTATAGGCATATTCAGTAGAAGAAATCATATCACCGGCCTTATTAAATACTTTAACCGATTTCGCTTTCCCGTGCATATCATTGAGTTCGACCTTGAATCCCTGTGCCGCCCAGACGCGTTTAGCATAGTGGGAAGTGAATAATTGCATGGACAGCTTAGTCTCATACTGTGTAGGCTGTAACGGCAGGTAATCTACCTCGGTGGGAAAATCTTTTGCGGTGTAAAATTCGTTGACTATATAACCCGTGGGGTTAGTTAACGGCGCCCCGTTAGCATAGTCATCACCAAAGGAAGTAACCGTTACCTTACTATATCCCACCGATGCTGCGGGAAAATAGGTTTCACAAAAAGGTTTTTCAATAAAGTGGTATTTATCGGCGCTCCAGTGAACTTTTTCAACAAAATCAACCGGTTCGTGAAATGGATTTTCTTCATTTCCGATTTGTGGTTCATACGATGCTACACCCGAAGAAGACAAGACCATGTTGCTATTATCGCGAATAGTATAATCGTATAACTGGCCATATTTGGCAGTTTTAGCGCTGGATACCATATCGGCCCATTGATCAGATATCTGTACTTTTTTTACTCTCGAACCTCCCCCGGTTTTAGAAAAGGGCTTTGTGTCGGTGCCCGGGCAATTAAGGCGAACCATACTTTTTGAAAGCTCTATCTTATCACCGAAACCTTTGCGGCTTGCTTTGCTTTCAAAAGATTCCAGGAGTTCCCTGAGATTAGTGATAGAAGCAACCAGCGAACGTACTGCCGCCTCACCATCACCCACATCGGCATTGTCATAAGAATCATAAGCAAAT
>DASSFT010000316.1:0-5039 GCA_035694045.1 Chitinophagaceae bacterium | reverse complement strand
GCGGATAAGCCTGGGAACTTCTACATAATTTTTATAATCTGTGGAGATAAGAAATGCCCGGTCTTTCAGGATATAAGTCGGCTGTACAGTTCCTGCCACACCTAAATAAGTTCTGTTACCGCCCAACACCCTTAGTTCAGCTCCAACAGGCGCAGACACTGAGAAATAATAATTTTTCAGCCAATCGGATTTATAACCGTCATGATTACGATAATAAGTCCAGGGAGTAAGAGGATCAGTTACACCATTCAGGTTGATTGTAGCCTGTTCGCCATAGTAGGCAAATGCTTTAATATCATACCGGTTGATATTAAACTGAAGTCCGCCAATCAATCTCAAATGTTTTGACAACGGGTAACCGGTTGATATACCCAGTTCCAGGCCCATATCAGGTTTGTGTGTCACTTCGCTGTTTACATCCCTTGAGTTGGCAAAAGGATAATTAGACGCGCTGAAGGGGGAAACACTTCCGTCAAAAGATTTATTTACGCTCAGTTTGCGATAACTGATCGTAGGAGTAAAGTATACTTCCCACGCCAGTTTTCTAACCAGCTTTTTAGCTTTATATGAGTTGGTAACGCTTTCAATGGTCAGCGGGTAAAGTACAAGGTTATTGCTAGCGGATTTGTTGATGCTTAAATTCAGCGGATCATTCTTTAAGATATTCTTGCCGGCTTCGGGTTCGGTAGTAATGACACCCGGTATGACAATCATATTCATGTTATCGGTAGCCTGACCTGTCATATCTGGTTTGCCAATAGCAGGGGTCGCAGTCCTAATGGACGGGAAGCCAAATACAGGAGCATCGGGCATGATTTCTTCGCCTTGTGGCAATGTTCCTTTTCCGTCAGGAGTCAGAGCGCCCAGGGCCGGTTCATTAAACAATACGTCGTCTGCAACAGTAGAATTATCCTCTTTTGAATATTTATTAAAAGAAAGATTGCGGGTGTTTACGGGACTGTGTGCTGGTGAAGACTGGTTGGTATTCTTTTCGACGACCGGGCTTGTGGGAGCGTTTTGTGCCAGGGCAGCTTCCTGTTTCTTCGAGGTAGGATTGCTGACCATTACCCAGGTAACTGAAACTGCAGTAGAAATCAACAGCAGGCTTAAGCCGATACCATACCATTTTCTGCGAGTATGTAAAGTGCTATTAATGCTTTTCCATACCTTCTCCGATGGTATCATCCTATATTGATCAGCATTACTTTTTACATAATGCTCGAAATCCTTGTTATTAAAATTACTCTCCATAACCAGTTGCTATTAAGGATACGAATCTATCGCTGGCTAACAGCCATAAGCCAGTCTATATCTTGTTTTGGTTTCTGTAAGATCTTTTTTCTAATCAGTATGTCTTCCAACATCGCCTTTGCCCGGGTGTACTGGCTCCTGCTGGTGCTTTCTTCGATATCCAGCATACCTGCGATTTCCCGGTGACTGTACCCCTCAATTGCATACAGGTTCAAAACTGTCCGGTAACCTATGGGAAGCAGCCTGATACACTCTACCACCTGCTTGGCCTGTACGATGGCCGGCACACTGTCTTCCCTTACCTGGATACCAGTTGCATGAATGATATCCACACTTTCATTGAACTTCTTATTTTTCTTGAGGATGTTGATGCAGGTATGAACGATAATCCTTCTTATCCAACCTTCAAAAGCTCCACGATTCTCAAAAGTATGCATCTGTAAAAAGACCTTAATAAAGCCTTCCTGCAACATATCTTCTGCATCCTCCCGGTTGTGAGCGTAACGATAGCAAACTGCCAGCATCTTGGAACTGTAACGGTTGTACAATTCACGCTGCGCAGGGGCCTCATTGTTCAAACAACCTTTTAAAATGGCTTCCTCGGTCATGCGTCCTTGGGGTTGCCTGTAATTTAGACATTTTTTCCATACAAATGCTGCATTGAAATGTAAAATTTCAGGCCCTATTTATGGGTTTGGGGACTATTTTTTCCTGATCAAACTATCTAACGGGTATTTCGCCTTCATAGTATCCATCACCGAGTTGGCCCAGTTGACCAGTTTTTCTTTTTCCGTATCGGTAAGTATGGCGTCCTTATGTATCCAGGTATAGGAATCCAGGGGCATGCCGTTTTCTTTGACAAGATCGATTGTTTCTTCCATTTTATGGTACTGGTACCGCAGACTGCGGTTGGTATACTCGTCGAAATTAAGATGCGCTTTTCCCTCCTTTATATGGTTGGTCAGCCACCAATCTACCGGCTGAATATTGCTGTACCAGGGGTAACGGGTATTATTGCTATGACAGTCATTGCACGCCTTAACCAGGATCGAATTGACATCTTCGGGGATGTTAAAAGATTGACCGATAGTGTGAGGTTGTGCACCACTGGCCTTATTCGGTTTTGGATGTATAAACTGGATGATGATAAAAACTACCAGAAGAAAGAGCATTATCTTTTTAAACATAGCCGAAATTTTATGTTTGGTTGAACATTAACCCGTTAAAATATCTCCTGTCATTTCTTTAGGTATCGGCAAACCCATCATGGTCAAAATAGTCGGCGCAATATCACCCAGTTTCCCCGGTTTCACTGCACCTTTCCAGTCTTTATCGATTACAAACAGGGGCACGGGATTCAAAGTATGCGCTGTGTTGGGCGAGCCGTCTTCATTGATCATATAATCGGAATTACCATGATCCGCGGTCAGAAAGATAGTGTATCCATTATTTAAACCGGCAGTTACTACACGTTCGACACATTTATCTACAGTTTCGGCAGCTTTTACTGCGGCCTGGAATACACCTGTATGACCAACCATGTCGGTATTGGCATAATTCAGGCAGATAAAATCTGCGGTCCGGTTTTCAATTTCCGGGATCAGCGCATCCGTTAATTCATAAGCGCTCATTTCGGGTTTCAGGTCATAAGTAGCCACTTTCGGAGAAGGGATCAATATTCTTTTTTCTCCCTCAAACGGTTTTTCCCGCCCACCGCTGAAGAAGAATGTGACGTGAGGATATTTCTCGGTTTCGGCAATTCGTATCTGTTTTAACCCATTTTGCTCTACTATTTCACCGAGTGTATTCTTAAGATCATCGTTTGCAAAAATGACATTGACGTTTTTGTAACTGTGATCATACTGGGTCAGCGTTGTATAATGCAGGGATAACTTATGCATATTGAATTCCGGAAGATCCATCTGGGTGAGCACCTGTGTGATTTCACGGCAGCGATCGGTCCTGAAATTAAAGCAAAGAACAGCATCTCCATCTTTTATCGTAGCCAGCGGCTGTTGTCCCTCGTCCAGGATAACTGTCGGCAATATGAATTCATCCGTGATATTTTTCCGGTATGAATTTTCAACAGCTTCAATAGCATCCGTGGATTTTTGCCCTTGCCCGTTTACCATGGCGTCGTAGGCAAGTTTTATGCGTTCCCATCTTTTATCCCTGTCCATGGCATAATAGCGCCCGCTTACCGTTGCGATCTTACCTACTGTTTTATTCAAATGCTCCTGTAACTCCTTGATAAATCCGAGACCGCTTTTAGGATCGCAATCACGGCCGTCTGTAAATGCATGAATAAAGACATTGTTAAGACCCTCTGCTTTGCAGTCATCTATGATCGATTTCAGGTGGTCGATATGAGAGTGGACGCCCCCATTGCTGACAAGCCCCAAAAGATGAAGCGATTTACTACTGGATTTTGCATACCGAATGGAATTGAGAAATACCTCATTCCTTGCCAGGGAGCCATCCCTGACCGCCACGTTAATTCGCTGCAATTCCTGGTATACTATCCTGCCGGCACCCAGGTTGAGATGCCCGACTTCTGAATTGCCCATCTGGCCTTCAGGAAGGCCTACCAGTTCGCCGCAAGTGATTAACGTAGTGTTCGGAAACCTGGAATACAGGGCTTTTGTGAAGGGAACATTAGCGTTTTGGATAGCATCGGCAGATGCAACTTTGCCAAGTCCCCATCCGTCCATAATAATGAGGATTGCTCTTTTTTTAGCCATTGATTAACAACTGTTTGGAGATTCGTATAATTACATTCATTTTCAGGGGGCAATGACATGTAAAACTACATTCAAATAATGTATTTGCCTTAATAAAGCTGTAAAAATGGCCGATTTTAGTACTTTAGTATTCGCATAAGAGCCAAAAAATTCGGTGGCACATTTTTAGATTAAACAACCTGTGAAAAATTATATTATGAAATCATTACTTACTTCAATTCTGGTTGTTGCGACAGTGATGATGTCATCATTCGTTCAACCCAGCGCTATTGATGATGTTATCGGGGCGTTGCGCTCCGGTGATGCTGACGAACTGTCAAAATATTTTGATGACAATGTTGAATTGACATTGCCAGTTAAAAGTGACAGCTACAGCAAGGCACAAGCCCAGGTGATATTGAAAGACTTTTTTGGAAATAATGGCGTAAAAGGATTCGATTTAAAACATAAAGGCGATTCACCCGGCGGCCATTATTGTATTGGTACTTTGCAAACAAAATCCGGAAGCTTCAGGGCACATGTGTTCATGAAAGCCAAAGGAAGCAAAGAAGTGGTGAAGGAAATACGATTCACATCGATAGAGTAGCCTCTCAAATAATAAATGTAAATAAATGAAGTCCCGCCGTCGAGGCGGGATTTTTTTATTGCATACTTCGAAGCCTTGGCGAAGTAGTATTTTTGCCGCCATGAACTTTGACGCACAGCTATCGCATTTGATCGATGAAGCACTGAAAGAGGATATCGGTGATGGCGATCATTCTACTCTTTCCTGCATACCTCCCGGTACAAAAGGCAGGGCTGTGTTAAAAATCAAAGAAGGTGGAATACTGGCAGGTTTGGATGTAGCCCGGCGAATTTTTGAATACAAGGAAAATCCAGTTGTGTTTACACCGTTTAAGAAAGACGGGGATACAATGGCTGCAGGTGACAAGGCTTTTGAGATCAGGGCCACGGTTCAGACTATTCTGCAATGTGAGCGTTTGGTGCTGAATTGCATGCAGCGAATGAGCGGCATCGCCACGCTGACACATTCTTATGTCGATAAAC
>DASSFT010000315.1:0-11483 GCA_035694045.1 Chitinophagaceae bacterium | reverse complement strand
GCGCCCTACTCAACGATACGCGTATTCATGTAAGTGAGCAAACCGAAGTACTAAAAGCCTGCCTGGTTACCGGGTTTCCGTATACTTATATCAATATGGAAAACGGGCCGCTGGAAATATTTGAACGATTTATTCGCAAGGGCGTTCCGGTCAGGCGACTGGGCTCTGCCGCTATCGATCTTTGCTGGGTGGCTGCTGGCCGGTTCGATGGATTTTATGAACATAAGCTGGAAGCCTGGGATAGCGCTGCCGGTTACCTGATGGTAGAAGAAGCCGGGGGCAGGGTCACAGACCTTAAGGGTGACAAGTTTTCCATCTACCAGCATCGGTTGCTGGCCACCAATGGAAAAATACATGATGAAATGCTGGATGTAATTAATAAAAGGAAAGAATTATAAGTGCAGAATGTCGAAACCTTTCACGTTTCACATCTAACACCTCACATACTATGAATGAGCGAACAGAAATAGCATCCCTGGGAGAATTTGGTTTGATCGAACATCTTACCCGTAACATCGAACTGCAAAACGCCTCTTCGGTAGTGGGCGTTGGCGATGATGCCGCTGTGATTGATCATTTCGGCAAGCAGACGGTCGTGACAACCGATATGTTGGTCGAAGGCGTTCATTTCGATCTTATGTATACTCCCTTGAAACATCTTGGCTATAAAAGCATGGTTGTGAACCTGAGTGATATCTATGCAATGAATGCGACACCCACCCAGGCTGTGATCAGCCTTGCATTAAGCAACCGCTTCAGTCTCGAGGCCATAGACGAATTTTACGAAGGAGTGTATGCTGCCTGTGAAAAATATGGTGTTGATCTTGTTGGTGGGGACACCACTTCTTCTCAAAAAGGATTTATCATCTCTGTTACTGCAATTGGGGAGGTTGCGCCAGACAAATTTGTAAAAAGGAGCACGGCAAAAAAAGGGGACCTGCTTTGTGTTACCGGGGACCTGGGTGCAGCTTACGTAGGCTTACTGTTCCTGGAAAGAGAAAAGAAAATTTTCATGGAAAGCCCTGGCGTCCAGCCCGATTTGGAAGGCGAGTCCTATGTGATCGGCCGGATGCTGAAACCGGAGGCCCGAAAGGACATCATAGAATTTTTTGCCCAAAGCCAGGTTAGTCCCAGCTCCATGATAGACGTTAGCGATGGTTTAAGCTCCGAGATCCTGCATATATGTAAGGCCAGCGAGCTGGGCTGTGTTTTATATGAAGAAAAGATCCCCGTTTCTGAAGAAATGAAAAAAGCGGCCTTCAAATTTGAAATAGATCCTACCGCCTGTGCGTTAAGTGGTGGCGAGGACTATGAACTGCTGTTTACCATTCCTCAATCCGACTATGATAAATTGGTATTAAATGAAGAAATTAGCGTGATAGGATATATGACAGAAATCGAGCAGGGAGCGTACATTATTACAAAAGGAGGAAGCAGGCACGCCATCACAGCTCAGGGCTGGAACCATTTAAAACAATAGACAAGCACCTTTACCCATAATGAAAAAATCAGGATCCCTTCCCCTTTCGGCATCAGTGCTTGCCTGTTTCCTGTTGTTCGCCTTTCTTCAAACAGGTTGCGGCACGAATAGATCATCATTTTCCCCAAATAAAAAATACTCCCTTGCCCAGGTACAAAAAGATTATTCCATTTACCAGAATATACTGGAAGAAGCCCACCCCGGTCTTTACTGGTACACAAGCAAGGATAGCATAGACTATTATTTCCGGTATGGACAGCAACAATTAAAGGATTCCATGACGGAACCGGAATTCCGGAGACTGCTTGCTTATGTTACTTCTAAGATCAATTGCGGGCATACGTCGGTACGCTCATCCAAAGCGTGGTCGAGATACCAGGATACCGCTTCCATATGGAGGATATTTCCACTTAGCATGAAGTTTTGGGATGATACTATGGTGATCGCGGCCAACCTGAATCGAAAGGATTCTATATTAACGCGGGGAACTGTGGTAACAAAGATCAATGGAAAGACTACAAAGCAGCTTGTTGATACATTATTTAATTACATACCCACAGATGGCTATAACAGGACCCATAAATTCCAGACCCTCAGCAACCGCGGTTATTTCGGTTCTTTGTACTCTTCCATTTTTGGTTATTCCTCCCGTTATAATATTGAATACATAGATAGCCTCAACCAGGCGAGAACGATAACTATCCCCATTTACTATCCTGCATTGGATACAGCTACCCGTGCGTCTATCATGGCTATTACACGGTTGCCCCAACCGTCCAGGAAAGAAAGAAAGCAACGAGCGCTTAATTCTGTCAGGCTGTTGAAACTCGATACTGCTGAGCATACAGCATTCATGGACCTTGGTTCGTTTGGGCGGGGTTATGGATTAAGAGGTTTTTTTAAGAGATCATTCAAGGCCCTCAAAAAACATGATATCACTCACCTGATCATTGATGTGCGCGGCAATGGCGGCGGAAGCGTGACCAACTCCACTAATATTACGCGTTATATTGCCGATCATCCTTTCAAGGTTGGGGATTCATTGTATGCCATTACGAAAAGAAAACAGTATGGGGAGTATATACAGAACGATTTTCTTAACCGCCTGTTCATTACTTTTTTTGCCAGGAAGAAAAAGGACGGTTATTATCATTTCAGGTATTTTGAAAAACATTATTTTAAGCCGAAGAAGAAAAATCATTTCGATGGCAAAACCTATATTCTTACGGGTGGTAATTCTTTTTCCGCGACCACTTTATTCCTAACTGCAATAGAGGAACAGGATGATGTTACCGTGGTTGGCGAGGAAACCGGTGGTGGGGCTTATGGAAATACAGCCTGGTTGATCCCGGATGTAACACTTCCTGAGACCGGTGTTCGTTTTCGTTTGCCATTGTTCAGGCTTGTGATAAATAAGAATACTCCCAAAAATGGCCGCGGCGTTCAGCCGGAAGTCGAATCGAAACCGACCATCGAAGCCATACGATCGGGCTCCGACTTTAAACTCGATAAAGTAATGGAGCTTATAAAAAAGGATAAAGAAGGAAGGCATTAGAAACAAGAACCAAGAACCAAGAAACAAATAAGCTCCAAGAAAAAAATTCAAAAAGGTGGATTCGGAATCTAGATTGCGTCGGCAAGGACTATCTATTCTCTGATTATCTTCTGTTGCCTCGCAATGACGTGCTCACGAGGAGAGGAAAATTTCCGACTGTATTGAAGCACCTCACGTTCAAGTGTCGCAAACAACGCCGCTTCGCAATGACGTGCGTACGAGAGAAGAAACTATCTAAACGTTCTTACACCCGATTCTCAAAGTCGCGGTGGCTTCGCGCCTCGCAAAGTGTACCGTCCTTGCGAGGGAGGCCGGCAGGTCCTGACCACTTTAAATCATCAGCCGACAGACCGACGCAAACTTGCTCACATGGCGCCGATGCTTCACTACGTTGGCAACAGTTGTCCCTTCAGATTGCGTCGGCAAGGACTATCTATTTTCTAATTATCTTCTGTTGCCTTGCAATGACGTGTTCACGAGGGAAGCGGAGATAAAAAAACCCATCCTCTAAGATGGGTTTCGTATTTATGCTGCAAGGGTTGAGTTAATTGATTCGTTCAGCAGCTACTGGTATACTAATTTTGCCCGCTGAATCATATTGCCCTGTTGAACCGTTATAAAATATACACCCGGCCTCCACGAAAGATGACCTTGCACAGGAATGATAGTATGGCCCCTGTTCACTCCTCTGTCTACTGTCAAGACCAGCTTTCCTTCCGCATCCGTCATACGAACAGAAACCTTGCCACTCTCGGAAGTTGAATAGTTGAGTGAAAAATTTCCTCTCGCCGGGTTAGGCATTATCACCAGACCCGTTACAACAACTGGAGTGGGCGCTGATATTTGACGTTTGACTTCTGGAGCCTTTGCACTTTCTACAACAACACTGTCATTTCTTGTAGCGGTTTGTGTTATCATCCTGCTGCCAGTTCCGGGGTTGATCACGATCGTTGTACCGCTTGTATGATAGATCCTCAGCGTTTTTGTTGCTATATCCAAAGTCCATCCCGGTTGGCTCAGGTCTGACCTGCGCGGCAATTCGACGCCATCGGCAGTTATCGAGACGGGATTGTAGCTTATATGCAGGACTTCTGTCGAGCTGCTGTTGAAAGTTGTATAGCTCAGCGTATTTACGCCGTATGTAATACTTTTTATAACAGAATTGCTGCGTACCAGGTGAGTCTGGTTTGCAGGTGTCCATTCAGGTACAGCTCCCATACCGGTCATGAAGTGACGGATATAGTCGCCATAGCCATCCGTGAACCATTGATTGTTTACATCGGGTCCATCTATCACCACGCCATTGCTTCTCGCCATATAAGTTGCCCAGTTAAATGAGCGATAAGCTTTTTCTTTAGCAACCAGGTCGCCGGTTTTTTCATACAGCAACGCATTTACCGACGCATATCGAGAAGTATGGCTACCCATGATCCATGGAAATACCTGTTGCTCCCTGATCGCCGTGGCGCCAAAACTTGCCTGGCCGAATGTATTTTCGACCCAGGTGATCAACCCGCGGACATGAGCTTCCCAATTCACATCGAATTCGGGGTGCTCTAATAAATACCTGGCCACCATCATTGCATCATACTGGTTCAGATTGCTGTTGTAATTTCCCTGCACACTCACATCCTCAAAATACTGGCTCCATACATTGTTTTGCATCGGAAAATTCATCATCCAGTTCCATGCTGTTGTTCTTGCGGTTTGATAGGCGGCTGTATTCCCCAATCCGGCAGCAATAAGTCCGTCAAACAGGGAAATGGGCCCAATTATATCCGCACCATAATCTTCAACAGTTGAACCATTGTTTGCCCTCACCCTGTGCGGCCACGGCGATTGCATCTGGCTGCCTGTTCTTACTTTAGCAGCAAGCACGTTCGCACATTGAATAGCTGCATCCCTGAAACGCGTATTTCCATTGAACTTATACAACTGCAGCAAGCTATAGCCGAATTCCCCGACCTTATCTGGTTCGAGATTTCCAACTCCGTCTGCGGTATTCGCACCATTGTAGGTCAACGAACCATAGGGACCTTCCGAATAAGGCACATTGGGCCAACTATCAGTTGGCAGGGTCATGCCATGATCCAGGTGCCAGTTAGCTACATCTGTCGCCAGCTGCATTACGTTGGCATTGCCTGAATAACCATAATACTTCAACCCGGATTCGATGAGCATGCTATACAAACCTGCGGGGTTATGGTCCCAGTTGACGACCTGTTGCGTATTCGGATCAAGATAGCTGCGGCTATAATAAGCAGGCTTACCTGTCAAAGGATCGTTTGGAACCGAGTTTAAAAGATAATTCCAGGCAAGAGTTACCACCGTGCTGTATCCATCACTTGGATTCGGCGTCCAGGGAACGATCTTCCCGGCTGGGTAAGCAAACACAGTATGCGTATTCAATGTACCCAGGGTAGCAGCAAGACCGGCTGTTGTGAAAACATTGTCACCGGATATGGTTGGACTACCTCCTGCATTTCCTGAAAGCACCTGGTAATGATACAGGGTTCCCGGTGCAAGATTATTCAGGATCATCGAGTGTGTAGTCACCAATGCAGAATCAACCAATGTTGAAAGCCCGTATGAAATCGTTGTCCCATAGTTGACCTGCGAAGTAGCGCCAAAACTGGTTGTCCAGGTTATGACGGCAGAGCTTTCAGTAATAGAGCTTACCGAAATCGCAGAGATAACAGGGTTGATATTGGCAATGTTGACGGTTATCGGACTCGACGTTGTGATATTTCCAGCAGCGTCTTTTGCTTTAGCTGTTAAAATATGATTGCCATTTGTAAGAGCCGTGGTATTCCACGAAACTGAATAGGGAGCTACCAGGTCTTCCGTGCCAAGATTATTTCCATCCAGCAGGAACTGAACACCAGTTATTCCAACATTATCACTCGCGTCGGCGGTAACATTGATCGTTCCGGACACGTTGCCACCCGTGGGAGAAGTAATATCAACGACTGGCGGTGTATAGTCATTGTCGACTATTATCACCACATCAGTTGATACATTGGTGTTCCCGGCTGCATCGCGGGCCCTGGCCGTTAATGTATAAGTTCCATTGGCAACCAGTTTGGTATTCCACGATATGGAATAAGGAGCGATGAGATCTTCCAGGCCAATATCGTTGCCATCCAATAGGAATTGGACACCAGCAACCCCCGCATTATCACTTGCATTCGCCCCAATTGTGATTGTCCCCGAAACATTCCCGGCAACTGGAGATGTCAGGTTCACCACAGGCAATTCGGTATCGGGAGGATTGTTAACAGTGACTGCAACTCCGTCGGATGTTGTAATATTTCCGGCTGCATCGCGGGCTTTGGCAGTTAATGTATAGTCTCCGTTAGCTAAGCCCGTCGTATTCCATGAAACAGAATAAGGCGCCGTCAGATCTTCTGCACCAAGATTGGTTCCATTCAGCAGGAATTGCACGCCGACCACACCGGTGTTGTCGTTAGCAGTGGCCGTAATATTTATCGTTCCAATTACTTCGCCCGTAGCCGGCGATGCAATACTTACTGTCGGAAATTCGGTATCCGGGGGATGATTAACCACGTTTACAGCCACCGGCGCCGAGGTAGTTGTATTCCCGGCCACATCCCTTACTCTTGCTGTCAATGTATAGTTTCCATCTACAACATCAAGTGTATTCCATGTAAACAAATAAGGCGCTGAAACATCCTCTGCACCAAGATTAACTCCGTTCAACAAAAATTGAACGCCTGCCACACTATTATTATCAGCCGCACTGGCGGTGATATCGACATTACCGGCAATGATACCTGCAGTCGGCGAGGTGATAGTGCCAGTCGGTGAGGCATTGTCAACCGTAACCGCAATGGCTGTTGAAGTTGTGTTATTCCCCGCAGCATCTCTTGCTTTGACCGTTAATATATGCGTACCGTTTGAAGCTGTTGCAGTATTCCATGAAGCAGAATAAGGCGAACTTAAGTCCTCAGCACCGAGGTTATTGCCATCCAATAAGAATTGAACTCCCGCAACACTTACATTATCCGAAGCATTGGCTGTAACGTTTACCGTCCCTGAAACAAATGAATTATTTGCAGGACCGGATACATTTACTGTTGGAGCCGTATTGTCAATTCCAATCGGTGTGTTCATATCGTTTTGTATCTCGGCAACGGTCAGCAGCCTGCTGTAAAAACGAACTTCATCAACTGCCCCATTGAGGTATTCGCCAAAAGCCGAGTTGGAACCAACCCTGATGCCAGTGGGATCTATCGTTGTTATTGTTCCTGTTGAGCCTACTGCCGACCTGTTGGTCACATCTGTCCCGTTCACATAAATAGTAAAGCGATTAGCCTGTACCTGGCTTGCGTCATATGTTACTGTGACATGACTCCATTGGCCAGTCGTCAGCACATTATTATTACTATGAAGCGCAACTTTGTTATTGCCCGTGGTCCAATAAACAGAAATGCCGTTTGTAACCGGCCCGCCGCCGCCGTCGGTTTGGGATGTAGTGTGCGCATAGAAGTAAAAGAAATTAGTCGCATTGAGCGCCTGGCTCCATACCGTACTCCACTCATTGAAGTTGTTATTCTTTACCCATGCGCTCCAGGTATAGCTTTGCGCCGGGTTTAGTGTATAGTCGGCGTGGTCCGCAATGTTGACATAGTTATTTGTACCATTCAGGTTTACTGCCTGGCCAAATTTGCCCGTTGTCCATGTGGCACCTCCGGTAAGCGTACCATTATGGCTCTTTCCAGAGACATCGGCAGCTGTTGTACCGGTGCCCTCATTGAAATGAATAGCCGTAAGAAGATTGGTCACATTATTTACTGTAACAGCAATTGCGGCAGAAGTGGTAATATTTCCGGCAGCATCCCTTGCTTTTGCCGTGATATTGTGATTCCCATTGCTTGCCGAGATAGTATTCCATGAAACCGAATAAGGTGCATTGATATCTTCTGCTCCAAGGTTCACCCCGTCCAATAAAAATTGTACACCCACAACACCCACATTGTCGCTGGCATTCGCAGTAACATTGATCGTTCCGGAAACATTTCCGGCAGCCGGGGATGAAATGCTGACCGTTGGTGCAGTAAGATCATTGTTTACTGTAACGCTGACATTTGTTGATGTTCCAAGGTTCCCTGCCGCATCTCTTGCATTTGCCGTCAGGGTGTGTTGTCCGTTGCTTGCTGTCAAAGTATTCCAGGACACAGAGTAAGGTGCGGTAACGTCTTCTGTTCCAAGATTCACTCCATCCAGTAAAAATTGTACGCCTATGACACCAACATTATCACTGGCATTTGCAGTAACACTAATTGTTCCTGAAACATTCCCAGCTGCTGGAGTCGTAATGCTTACGGTTGGCGCAGTGAGATCGTTGTTTACATTGATGATAATACCTGCTGAAGTTCCCAGGTTCCCGGCTGCATCTCTTCCCGTTGCCGTTAGCGTATGTTGACCGTTGCTTGTTGTGAGCGTATTCCAGGAAATTGAAAAAGGTGGAGTTGTATCCTCAGTATCTATGGGATTGCCATCAAGCAGAAATGATACACCTGTTACTCCCACATTATCGCTTGCGTTTGCTGTCACATTGATAGTACCTGAAACATTTCCTGCAGCAGGCGCTGTGATTGTTACGATAGGCAATTGTGTATCGCCAGGATTGTTCACTGTGACTGTAACATCAGCCGATGTGGTGATATTGCCGGCCGAGTCGCGGGTACGTGCTGCGAGGGTATACGTTCCGTTGGTCAACAGTGTTGTATTCCATGAAACCGAATAAGGTGCCGTAAGATCTTCCGCTCCAAGATTATTTCCATTAAGCAAGAACTGCACACCCACTATTCCTACATTATCATTAGCATCCGCTGTGATATTTACTGTTCCAAGTACTTCACCGGCTGTTGGAGCAGTGATAGTAACAGTTGGAAACTGTGTATCCGGCGGATGATTAAGAACGTTTACCACAACCGGGGAAGAAGTCGTTAGGTTGCCCGTAGCATCTCTTGCTTTTGCTGTTAAAGTGTAGCTTCCATCCGCAACGGAGCCTGTATTCCAGGTAAATGAATACGGGGCTGTAAGATCTTCAGCTCCGAGGTTGTTTCCATTCAACAGGAATTGTACACCCACAACACCAGTATTATCGGAAGCGTCTGCTGTTATGTCAAGTGTGCCGGCAATAGTACCAGCAACCGGCGCTGTAATAGTCACCGCTGGAGGAACGTGATCGTTGTTTACATTTACGACCACATCTGTTGAAGTTCCAATGTTACCTGCCGCATCTCTTGCCCTGGCGACAAGGGTATGCGGACCGTTTTGAAACATTGTTGTATTCCATGCGAAAGAATAGGGCGTCGTCAGATCTTCGGCTCCCAGGTTGATCCCATCGACCATAAACTGAACGCCTACAACAGCAATATTATCCGAAGCATTAGCCACGACATTGACCGTTCCTGAAACATCTCCCGGGGGTGGTGCGACAATGCTGACCGTTGGATTGGTTACATCTGGCGCAACGGGGGTATTCATATCCGTTTGTATTTCCCCCTGGCTCAATGCCCGGTTGTAGATCCGCACTTCATCAATCATCCCCATAAAATATTGAGCAAGTGCCGTGCTTCCGCCGATGCACAAAGGATTAGTCGTTACACTGATATTGCCGGTAATATTGGTAGATGAGCTCAACACACCGTTTATATATAATCTTAGTACACTTCCATCATAGGTGCTGGCAATATGCGTCCAGGTACTGGTCGATAGCTTCGTTGAACCGGTTACGGTAGTAGTAGTTGACCCGATGCGTATCCTTGTATTAGGCCGTTGATTGGACGATCCAGTTGTATTGTTGTTCGGAGAAAGAGCATAGGCCAGGGTAGTTGTCCCGTTTTCCTTGCACACTGCCGTTTTATAACCCGTGAGATTGTTGGCATATACCCATGCTTCTACCGTCATCCGGTTTGTCAGGTCGAGAGAATTGGCATCCCCGACATTTATATAATCGTCTACTCCGTCAAAGTTGATAGCTGCCCCATACTTGCCGGAAGCTGACCAGGTAGGGCCATTGATCAGCGCTCCATTGTTGCCATTACCCGAGTTATCGTTGACGGCACTGCCCGAATTCTCATTGAACCCGTAAGCGGCAACCAGGCCGTTGTTAAATACATTGAAAACAACGATTGCAGAAGTAGTCGTATTGCCGGCTGCATCTCTTGCTCTTGCCGTGATATTGTGATTCCCATTGGTTGCCGAGATAGTATTCCATGATACGGAATAAGGTGCGGCCACATCTTCTGGGCCAAGATTAGCCCCGTCAAGCAAAAACTGCACTCCCGCTACCCCAACATTATCATTGGCGATCGCAGAAACATTGATGGTCCCGGAAACAGGCGAAGCTACGGGTGAATTTACAGTGACGGTTGGTGCAACGACATCGTTGTTGACGCTCACGGTGACGATGGTTGATACCGTAATGTTTCCCGCTGCATCTCTTGCCCTCGCCGCCAGGTCGTGGTTGCCATTAGCGATTGTGGTTGTATTCCATGATACAGAATAAGGGGCCGTTACATCTTCTGCCCCAAGAGTGTTACCGTCCAATAAAAATTGAACACCGGCTACTCCGACATTATCCGTCGCACTGGCCGTAACGTTGATGGTGCCGGATACATTCCCGGCCACCGGTGCGGTAATATTTACTGATGGTGCTGTCAGATCATTATTTACCGTGACATTCACCCCTGCCGACGTAGTTATATTGCCTGCAGCATCCCTGGCCCTGGCAGTTAATGTATAGTTACCGTTAGCAATTGTTGTGGTGTTCCATGAAATGGAATAGGGAGCGGTTACATCTTCAGCACCTAGATTATTTCCATCCAGTAAGAACTGAACGCCTGTTACTCCTACGTTGTCGGTTGCATTGGCCGTTACATTGATCGTACCCGAAACATTGCCGGCAGGTGGTGCTGTAATGCTCACCGTTGGTGCTGTCACGTCGATATTGTTGACATTAACCGTTACGATAATCGAAGTTGTCGTATTCCCGGCGGCATCCCGGGCTCTCGCTGTCAAATTATGATTTCCGTTGGCAATCGTTGTGGTATTCCATGAAACGGAATAGGGTGCGGTCACATCTTCTGAACTTAAATTATTTCCATCCAGTAAGAACTGAACGCCTGCTACTCCTACGTTATCCGTCGCGTTGGCAGTTACATTGATTGTTCCTGAAACATTACCTGCCGCGGGCGCCGTAATTGATACGACTGGTGCTGTTGCATCGATATTGTTGACGTTGACCGCTACCGCAGTTGAAGTTGTTGTATTTCCCGCAGCGTCGCGGGCTCTTGCCGTCAGGGTATGATTGCCGTTAGCAATCGTCGTGGTGTTCCATGAAACGGAATAGGGAGCGGTCACATCTTCGGCACTTAAATTATTTCCATCCAGTAAGAACTGAACGCCTGCTACTCC
>DASSFT010000314.1:0-3688 GCA_035694045.1 Chitinophagaceae bacterium | reverse complement strand
ATCTTGCTCTTCCTTTCCCCAATCTGTTGGCGCCACATAGCATAATACAATCCCTTTTCTTCCAATAGGGACTCATGGTTGCCGGTTTCAACGACATCACCCTTTTCAAGCACATAGATCCTGTCGGCATGCATGATGGTTGACAGGCGGTGTGCGATCAGGATAGTGACCTGCTTACCTTCCCTGGAGATCTCGCGGATAGTATCTGTGATCTCTTCTTCGGTTAATGAGTCAAGCGCCGAAGTAGCTTCATCAAACAATAATAGTTTAGGCCGGCGTAGCAAGGCCCTCGCAATGGACAGCCTTTGTTTTTCACCACCCGATAATTTTAGTCCTCCTTCCCCGATCATGGTGTCCAAACCTTTTTCAGCTCTTGCCAACATGCTTTGACAGGATGCTTTGCGCAAAACATCCATCACGTCCTGGTCGTTGGCCGCCGGGTTTACAAACAGGAGGTTTTCTTTGATGGTGCCGGAAAACAATTGGGTATCCTGCGTCACAAAACCGATCTGGTTGCGCAGGTCATCAAAGTCAATATTGTTTTCATCAATCCCATTGTATAATATCTTTCCTTCCTGTGGGCGATAAAGGCCGACCAGCAATTTCATCAGCGTGGTCTTACCGGAACCGGAAGGTCCAACGAACGCGATCGTTTCTCCCGTCTTCACTTTAAAGCTGATATCATTGATCGCTTTATGGGCTGCTGTCCTATGCTTAAATGCGACATGAGTGAATTCCAGGGTTTGTATCTGGCCGAGATGTTTGGGTTCTGCAGCCTGTTTCTCCGGTTCCTTTTTCATCAGGGTCTCAAAATTTTCCAGCGAAGCCTGCGCCTCACGGTAAGAAAGAATGATATTACCGATTTCCTGCAATGGTCCAAATACGAAAAAAGAAAAAATCTGCATCGTAACTATCTCACCCGGTAACAGCGTCCCTTTAAATACCAGCCACATCAGCATAAACAGGATTACCTGCCGGAGGGTATTTACAAAAGTGCCCTGGATGAAACTGATGCTGCGGATGCGTTTCACCTTGGTCAATTCAAGCCCGAGTATTTTGAATGTGTTCTTATTTAAACGTCCGACTTCCTGTTGCGTCAACCCAAGACTTTTTACCAGCTCAATATTGCGCAATGATTCGGTCGTTGCCCCGGCCAGGGAAGTAGTTTGTGATACGATCTGTTTTTGGATCGTCTTGACCTTTTTGCTAAGCAGGTTTGAAATATAAGTAAGAAGAAAAATGCCACCAAAGTAAATAAGCGGCAAACGCCAGTCTTTGGTCACTGCATAACCTGCTACAAATACAATACCTACAAACACGGGGAACAAGACATTAATAAAGGTGGAAATGAAACGTTCGGTGTCGGTCCTTACTTTTTGCAAAATCCCCAGGGTTTCACCACTGCGCTGGTCTTCGAATTCATGATAGGGAAGCTTCATGGCGTGCTGCAGCCCGTCGGTAAATACTTTGGCGCCGAACTTTTGTGTAACGAGGTTGAGAAAATAATCCTGGAAGGCCTTGGCTATCCTGCTTATCATGGCTACGGAAATGGAAGCGAGCAACAACCAAACGACACCATATAAAACGATCTTGACGGGTTTACCCGCTTTCATTAGAGTTACCTGTTCATTCAAATAAAGAAACTGCGGCCATTCCAGCTTCTTTTCGGATTGATGATAGCTCGCAATATCCACGAGTTTACCAAAGATAATAGGGTCCACAAGAGAGAAACCGATGTTTATGCCGGCCAAAACCAACACAAGGACAACCAGCCACTTGTACGGTTTCAGGTATCGCAGTAATATCTTCATACAACAAATAGAGATTGGTGACCTGTTCTAACAAATAAAATGGCGTACAAGTTCGTAAAAAAAGACAACTTATTGATTAATTGGGGATTTCTTGGTGGGCACCCTGCGCAAAATAGTCAGGAGGGCCACAGAGGACCACTGAGAATACGCAGAGAGCCGCAGAGAAAGAGTCTCTGTGGCTCTCCGTTTACCCGGTCAGGCCCGCACCCTGTATCTATGCGGGAAGTATAATGGATCTAAAAGTATGACCAGTTTTCTCCGTGGTTCTCTGTGGCCAAATTAGACTCCTATATAACCGAATTCTGGACTTGATTTTACCCGAATTGCCTGGTTGATATGACGGTGTTCATGGTGCACCAGCAGTGTGACAGCATTTCGCAAGCTATAGGTTATGAATCCGGAGACTGGCGATGCGATATACGTTTTGTCAAGATCGATCTGCTTAAAAGCTTCAATATATTCAAGTAATGATTCAAGATGTTTGTGAAAACGGTCGATGATGCCCATGTCGATCTCGCTGGCAGAAGGATAAAATATCCTTGCAGTATTTACTTTTCTTTTTACATTTTCCGTCAGTTGTGATACGAGTATTTTGCCAAATAAACTGCTGAATGGACTCCATCTTTGCCAGGCATTCATCCGGTATTTGTTTGCAGCTATTTTCTTAAAAGCCGGAAAATACAGGCAATCGGTTACAACCAGGTGATCGAAGCATTGCCCGATACTCCAGCTATCAGGCGCCGGTTTCCAGTTCAACTGACCGAGCGAGATGTTTTGAAATTCAACTCTGACCTTTTCTCCCGCTTCTTTTCCTTTTTGAAGCATTCGTTGTATGAATGGTTCGTCTTTCATCTGTGGAACTAAAAATCAAATTCGCGGCGGTGCATGTTCCATCGTACACCAAACGAAATAGTGGTCGAGCTCTTCGAGCTAATAGGCGGCGTTTTCGTTTCTTCTCTCCTGTGCACACCAAACAATTCCAGGAAAAGATTTTCTCTTAGCTCGTAGGAGATAAGCAGGGAGGTGTAGACAACGTTGATTTCCTTACTACCGGACCCGGTGTAATATCCATAGTCGCCGATGCGATAGGGTGGGATGTTGGGGAGGAAGATATTGCTGCCATAACTCTGGCTGCCGGAATCAAGTCCCTGTTTGTAGGCCATCGCTTTAAATTGTAAAAACCATTTGGGCGCAGGCTGGTATCTTGCTATCGCAATAAATTCATTGAAGTTAGCCATCAGCGGGTGTGCCAGTGGCTGGTTGTAATGGGTATAATTGGCTACTGAATCATTGTGCGAATAAGTAAAGGGTCTTACGCTGTTGAATTCAAGCTGTAGATCAAGATTCTTTATGGTGAAAGCATCGATGTACTTTACGCCGGCCTGTACCGCATATTTATTACCCCACCAGCCATTGCCGGCTTTTATCTCGGACAGTTTGAATTCATCCAGCAAAAACTGGCCATACAGCTGGAAGTGACCGGCCAGGTTGGCTTTGGCATCGATACCGGCGACAGAATTATCGAAGCTTCCGTTTTGCAGCTCGATGGAGCGATAGAAAATAATCGGATTGAGGTAACTGAATTCAAAATGATCCTTGCGCCCGAAAATGATGCCTTCAAAAACCCCAATGTTCATCCATTTGGTGACGGCAATGTCGAGATGATGCATTGCTGCATATTTTTTCCCGATCAGCTTATCGCCGCCGGGGATATGGGCCGAATGCAATTCCATGAACAAATTTTGGTAATTCAACTTCCAAATCCTTGTATTCAGCTTAAGGAAAAGATTACTATTGGTGAAATCACTTAAGAACAGGCTGCGGTAGCCGTTCCCGATAAAGTTTTTGTCATAACCGAAGGCTACATCGATGTATTT
>DASSFT010000313.1:0-3379 GCA_035694045.1 Chitinophagaceae bacterium | reverse complement strand
TTTAGGGTTATTCAACGTATTTAAGACAAAATTCAGATATTCGGTTTTTGTTCCTTTTGAGATATGCTTTTTAGAAGTAACGAACTCGATCAAGCGCGGGTTATAGTTTTTATGTTCGATAATCCTCCAGTAATTCTTGTTAGAGATGAACACATCCTTGTATTCATCAGGTATCTCCGAGTAATAAATATGTTTTTGGAGTATACGCGCCTTGTCGAGAATGTTATATTGGTCAAGGACGATTTCCCTCCGAGCCACGCTAACTTTCATTCTCTCCAGCTTTTCGTATTTGCCTAATGCATTATTATAAATCGTCGTTCGGGTGGTAAGTATAAGATATTTGTTTTCTGAAGCAGTGATACGTTCCAGAAAAAGAACAAAAGCAGATTCTGTTGTTTTGGGACGGTTGACCTCCAGATAGGTTTCACCTAAAAAATCATCAAAGAAAATGATCTGCTTGACAACAGGATCAGCACTCAGTAAAGTTGATGCTTGACTGATATCTGTATCTACATGCAATAGTTGGAATCCACTAGCCAGTAGTTTATATGTCAGATAATAGGCAAGTGTTGTTTTGCCAACGCCCGGCTGACCTGTTATCAATAGATACTTATGGTCTTTCAGGATCTCGAAAGCCACGTCATAACTTGGACAGGGGACATACAACTGCGTTGTCCGTAAAATCTTACTTGCTACAAATTCATTAGCACCGAGGATTCCGTTATGAACAATGGATTGCAGGACAGCCACACTGGTCAGCCATAATTTGTACCATCGTTTTTCCAGATCAGGCAATGCAGCCAGGTATTTATTCAGGTCCTCTTTGCCAAGTATGTCATTGGCCGACTTCAAATGTGGGGAAAGTAAGTTAACAAGCTTATCTTTTTCAGTGCCACTAAGTGATAAAGAAGTAACGAGAATGTACCGATCGGCTTTAAGAGCAATGATTTTGGACAATTCCTCCTTTTCAAGCTCCCTGTATAATTTATTGAAGCCTGATTTCAGCCAATGCTTAGCCTGCACCACTATGGCATTGCTGTTCTCCGGTGAACTGTACCTCAAGTCAATTCCCTTATCCCTGCCACCCTTGAAACTCTGGAGGTCGAGCTTAAATGTGGCATTAATAATATCCAGAGCTAGCAATTCGAAATCATTACTGTCCAGTGTCGAAAAATCATATGCCATGTTATACTACTCTTATTCGATGAAAGATTATCCCATCGCCGGAATTAATGAATTCGGTCTGGAACTTTATTTCAATATTGTCTGGCCCGACAGGAAGATGGGGTTCGATCCCATATACAACGATGGTTTGAAAAACGTCTTCTTCTGCTTTGGCACCAGCGATCTGTTGTTTTGCACGCTCAATAACATCCTTCATATTTTTTTTGTGGCCGATCGCCGCCAATTCGATATTCAACTCCCTTAGTTCATTTATCAACGTATTGAAGTCGGGCGGGCTCCCGTAGATCATTTCATCCAGCATTATCTCGTAGTCACGACGAAACTCTTTCAATAGTTCCCGCGGGGGCAGAAAAAATAACTGGCGCAACTGCATGGAGTCATAGTCAATATCTTTTAGTTTGATATAGTGCTTGCGGTGATGAAGAAGCAATGCGTATAAATCGGGATCGCCAAGCACCTGTTCAGCGATACCTTTTTTTCGCATTTGCAGCAGATCGGATAAATGCCGGGATTGTCGTTCCCCGGCGTCGCCTTCCGCCCGACCGGTAAGGAATTTTTCATGCAGCAGCATCAGTTTTTCCATAAAAGTTTTGCGGGGTTCCACCGCAATTACCTGGAACGGTTTTTCGGCATAAGCTCGGGTAGAGGTTTCTGCTGCTATGATCGATTGTATTTCCACGGTAGTAAAAGGTTCCTTCAATGCCCTAACACCAAATTCAACTTTTACGGCCGTGTCGATATATTGGCTGGCAGGATACAGTGACGGAAACCTCACATAAATCGTTTGGGGGTCTTTGTCTGGAATTTTAGGATTCACGGCTTCTGCTTCAACCTGGATAATTCCCTCAGGGATACCAATTTCCTTTAATTTTCTTTCCAATGCTGTCCGGATAACAGTACTTGTGAATTCGCAGCCTTCCTTTTTTAATCGCTTTACATAACTGATGCTGGGAGTTTCCTGGTATTCCCTACCAAACGCTTCCGGAGCAAGGGCGATATCAATATCGTCTGAAAACCGGTCAATAAGTTTCCATCCTTTGCTGAGCGAAGTACCACCTTTGAAAATAAAATGTTCTGCCATTGACAGAGAGAACAGGGCTTTAAGTATAAGGGTAACCCACCAGTCTTTTTCAATGGCTTGTACGCTCATACCTGTTTTGGTATTCACTTGCCCGATCAGAGTACGACGTGTTTCTTCCGTTAATTGCAAAAATTCAACCATGGTGTACTAGTTTATTGGCAATATCGAGTAAAATTTTACTTGCAAACTGTGGTGCGTATCGCGCATCTTCCCGAATCTGTCCGGGTGGCACCTGTCTGAGTTTTTCGGTCAGTACCTCCTTCACTTTGTCATTAGTTCCCTGCTCACCTAGTGCGATCAGAGATTGGATAGCTAGGAAAACGATCTCGTTTTCGGCCGCCAGATTTTTGGGGGTGGTCGGCTTAAAAGTGATGGTTCCCCGGCCAATCTGTATCCGTCGACGACTTCCATTGGTGAGAAATACTACTTTGGTGGGCACTTGGGTTGACAATCCAAGTTTATTCAGGGCGTAGGTTCCGGTAGGACGAATGATAACTTTTTCTTTCTTGGCTATGGCACCGGCAATGTCTTCCAGGGATGGCAATACGGCTCCGAGTATGGGATCCATTTTGGGTTTTGCATAAATACCCTTTCCCAGCCTGATTACGATTTCCTGTTCCGCTAATCGAGAAAAGGCCATATGAATAGCTTCGGGGTTTCCTAATTCCAGGAAATCGGTGGGAAAGAGAATTTTTCCAGGTTGCTTCCGGTCTATTTCCCTTTCTAAGCGACTATGTAGACTTTGTTCAATGCCCATTGTTAGGATTATGCAGAGAATCCTAACAAATATAGGCTGATTTCAAATAATTTGTTAGGATTATTCGGAGAAACCTAACATACTCGGTATAAATATTGTCTACACCAACAGATACCCCGTGCATTGACCCTTAAATCGTTGCTATTAAATGATTTAGATATTAAAAATGCGGTATGTGATAGCCGATCTGGAATGCATCGTTACTCATGACGGGATTATGAGGGCATAATCGCTTGTTTTATTAAAATGTAAGTAACATAGGAAATACAATATTCCTTTTCACTCCCCAGTACTTTCTTAAATGTTGATTTTATTTTATCCGAAGATTTGAAATTGGCTTCTACTTTTTCTGAACG